>JAOUPW010000265.1 GCA_029879665.1 Rhodospirillales bacterium
CCATTTCCAGGTTCCAATCGACACCCTTGACCCGCTTGAGTTCGCCGATCGCCTCCACCCGTTCCAGCCATTCACGCAGGTCATCATGGGGATCATTGAAGAGTATCGGTTTGGATGCTGTCTTCGCTTCGCCTGTCATCGGTTCTCCTTCGCCGCTGGCCGCGACCAAATATTAGATTATTTATCCCGGTATGCCGTCCGATTATCAAAGCACAACGGAAAAAGGCCAAAACTTTTTTCCACTATCAACCAAATCCCATTTCTATGGGGACTAAGGAGGCTATCGCGGTCCATCGGTTCTAAGCGGTCAGAACGTGAATCGCCTTGGTTTCCGTGTAACTAAGGAGTTCGTCAATGCTTTCCTCGCGACCGGTACCGCTGTTTTTCATGCCGCCGAAGGGCATGCCCCGGTAATGGCGCGAGGTCCCGTTGATCCAAACGTACCCGGACTGGACCCTGCGGGCAGTGGTGATGGCAGTGTCGATATCCCGAGTCCAGATGGCCGCCGTTAGCCCGTAATCGGTGGCGTTGGCCATCTCGATTACTTCATCCACGCCGGACCAACGGATAACCGACATCACCGGGCCGAAGATTTCCTCTTTGGCGATTCGCATGTCCATGGTGACGTCGGCAAAGACCGCCGGCTCAATCCAGTACCCCTTTGCGAACATATCGCCTTCCGGACGTTTTCCCCCCACGACCAGACGAGCGCCTTCCTCGACGCCAAGGGCGATATATTTAACTGCTTTTTCCAGTTGTTCCTTGTTGTTCATGGGGCCGACCTGAGAGTCATAGTCCAGCGGCATGCCGATGCGAAGGGCGCGGACCCGTTCGGCAACGCCTTCAAGCACCCGGTCATACAGAGAGTCATGAACAAACAGCCGGCTGGTGGACCCGCAGGACTGCCCCTGCCAGGCGAAATTCATTCCAGCGACCGCGGCGGGAATGGCTTTATCCAGATCGGCGTCGGGAAAGACGATCATCGGATTTTTGCCGCCCAGTTCCAGGGTTACGTGCTTGACCGCCACCTCCGCCGCCGCACGTTGGATTATCATTCCCGTTTCCGCCGAACCGGTAAACGCGATACGCTTGACCCGGGGGTGGCGGACCAGGGCATCGCCGACAGCCGCCCCCTCGCCGGTGACGATATTGACGACGCCGGCGGGCAGGCATTCCTTGCAGATTTCTCCCAGAATGCCGGCGGAAAGCGAACTTTGTTCGGGCGGCTTGATCACCACCGTATTGCCGGTGATCAAGGGTCCGGCCAGGGCCCGGCCGGCAAAAGCAATGGGATGATTGAAGGGAATGATGCGGCCGACCACGCCGTAGGGTTCACAGACCGTGACATGCAGGTTCCCGGGAGTAGACGGAACGGTGATGCCTTTAACTTCGAAACCGAGCGCCGCGTAATTGCGGATGCGTTCCGCCGCCTTTTGCACGTCCGCTTCCATCTTGGCGATGGTGTTGCCGGTATCCTTGACTTCGATTTCTAGAATTTCGGCTGCGCGGGCATCCATCCCATCAGCCACTTTGTGCATGTAGGCGGCACGCGCATCGATGGAAAGCGCCGCCCAGGCCGGTTGCGCGCTTTCCGCCGCCGCCACTGCCTTTTCCATATCCTGTGCGGTGCCGGCGGGAACGCTGCCGATGACTTGTTCCGTTGCCGGGTCGATGGCTTCCATCCGGCCGCCATTTGCGCTTTCCACCAACTCGCCGCCAATCAACATCTGCATGGACATGATGGGCCTAAAATCCTTCCGCGTTTTCCAATTGATCGAACCAGTCGAACCCCATTTCTTTTAAAATGCGGTTGGTGACGGCGATAATGCGGGTTTCGTTGTCCTGGTCAGCATTGAAATGCTGATGGATGGTGTACGGAGGAATGTAGACGAAATCGCCCTGCGTCCATTCGAACCGCTGGGGCTCCTTCTCCCATTGCCAGGAGAATTCCTCCTTGCAATCGAAATCGATATCCCAATGCAGGTCATAGCCGCTGCCTTCAACCACATAGAACACTTCCTCGGCCAGATGCCGGTGCTTGCCGGTGCTGCCGCCGGGGGGAATAAATTGCATATAAGCATCGATGCAGCATTCCATGGTGTTGAGTTTCTTGTGGATAATGTGTTTGAGACGACCGTCGGGCGAGTCCTCAAACGGCATGTCGAAACTTTTCACCACGTTGAGGCGGGTTTTATATTCCTCCCGGAAAGCTGCGGATTCTTCCAGTCCATCGGCGTAAAAACTGCACGTCTGAGAACCTTTGCGGGCAAAATCTTTTTCGTTTGGCATTGTTACACTTCCTCCGACGGCACGAAATGTTCATGACCCGGCACCGGATCCTTGGGGGGGTATTCGACGACCTTCTGAAACATCATGTGCATGAACAGGAACAAGGGCTTGGCCTTGAGAACGAGAACCTTCAGTTCTTCTTCCGGGTCGCTGTTGAAATGTTGATGCACGCAGGCATTTTCGACAACCAGGGCGTCGCCGGCTTCATAATCGATGCGGCGGCCATCGTGGATATCATGGCCCCGGCCCTTGAGAATGTAGAAGACGGCGCTGTTCATATGGCCGTGTTTCTGGCCGTGGCCGTTGGGAGCGACGACATCGATATGCGCTTCCACTGACTGCGCCACCTTGACCACCTGCGGATTGATGATTTTTTTGCCGAAGTTTTGCGGCCCGCCCTTCCATTTCCAGTCCTTGGAACTGTAGACCCTGGGCTGATTGAGGAGTTCCTTGACCAACTCACCATAGGTTCCTTCGAGGGCACGGACAAAGGTCCGTTTTTTTTGCCACCGTTCCCAGGTAACGTCCTCGTCTTTTGTTTCATCGCCGTGCAGGTTATGACCCGGGCCAGGCGTATCGCTTCCTTTGTTGCTCATAATTCCCTGTTACTTTCATCTATTTTTTTTACTGTTCTTGGGTTGTCTTCGATCAAGTATACGGCATACCTCCCTGCGGCGGAGATCGCCATATTTTTTTTAGGTTCTCACCCCCAATGAGGCGAGAACCTCGTCACGACGGGCGGAGGCATTGTCGCGCACGGTTTCGAACAGACTGCCGCCGTGGCTGTCCATGCCCACCAGAAGGGGGCCGAAGTCCCTAATTTTGAATTTCCATAAGCTTTCCGGGTTGAGGTCATCGAGATCCACATCCTCGATCCGTTCGATCCAGGTGGTTTCCAGCGCCGCGGCGCCGCCGACGATGGCCAGATAGACCCCGCCATATTTTTTAAACGCCTTGAGTGAATCCTCCATCAAACCGCCTTTGCCGATAATTATACGGATCCCGTACTGATCCATCAGCGGCCGGGTGAACCGTTCCATGCGGGCGCTGGTGGTGGTGCCGATGCAGATCGGCGCATATCCCGCCGGGTTTTCTTCAGACTTTTCGACTTTTTTGACATTGGGCGCGGTGTGGATAACCGCATGTCCGGCAAGATCGAATTTGGTGTTGCGGCGCTTGTCGAACATGTGGATCAACGTTGCATCGCGGATGCCGAATAGGGTGCCCTGCAGAGTAACCCGGTCGCCAATTCGCAGTTTTCGGATTTCTTCTTCGGAACAGGCGGGGCTTAGAACATAATCGGTCATGGTCAGAATCCAATCTCGATCCCGGTCGGGGCAAAAGTCGCCAGGGCGCGGCGCGCCGAATGACACATGATATTCACCGCCACCGGGTTCATGGTGATGTGGGTCGCCGCCGTTTCCACATGAACGGCGAAGGCGGTGGAATCGCCGCCCAGGCCCTGCGGCCCGATACCCAACTGATTGACGGCGCGGCTCAGATCCTTTTCCAGTTTAGCCCCTTCCGGATCAGAGCAAACCGAGCCCAAGGCACGGGTTGCAGCCAGTTTGGCAAGATGCATGCACAGATCCGAGGTACCCCCGACGCCGACACCGATGATGGTCGGCGGGCAGACCTTGCCGCCCGCTTCCAGAACCTTGTCGATGATAAAAGTCTTGATGCCGTCAACGCCGTCGGCGGGAATGCACATCTTAAGGAACGATCCGTTTTCGGACCCGCTGCCCTTGGGCACGCATTTGATGGTCAATTCTTCAATCCGGTCGGAAAAATCGATATTGATGACCGGAACCCGCTCGCCGCAGGAGGTATGTTCGTTGATGCGCGTGATCGGGTGCACCACCGAAGACCGCAAAGGGTATTCCCGGGTCG
>JAOUPW010000266.1 GCA_029879665.1 Rhodospirillales bacterium
GTCGGGCCGTCTTTCAGGGGATCGGACGTGGGTTTAAGAGTCAGCGAAGGGCATCCATTCAGGCGAATGCAGGAATGATCGCCGGTACAGATTTCTTCATCGACGCCGTACCGGGCATTGCTTACAGGCGTGCCCGCGCTAAGTGCCCGAACCTTGGAGGCGTTGCCCCGGCGCTTTTTTGCAAGCATGCATTCGTTGCCGGACATAATTACCCGAATCCCTTTTCCCCGGTTGTCCAGCGCGTTTTCCAGCGCTGCACGGCTTTCTTGCACGTCATAGGAATCCACATGTTTGATCCATTCGATTCCGACGCCGCGCAGGGCCTTTTCGATGGAAATCTGTATTGGAACGCCTACCGGGGTGGCGCCAGTTGACGGCACATGCTGTTGCCCGGTCGCCGAAGCGTAACCGTTTTCCAGGATCACGAGAACCGCGTCCATTCCCTGCCATTGGGCATTGATTATCCCCGTCGACAGCCCGTTGTGCCAGAACGCACCATCGCCCATGACGGCGATGGCGGGCTGCTCCAGCGCGCCCGCGATGGCTCCGCTGCTGGCTAGACTGAGGCCATAGCCGAGGATCGTATTGCCGACATTGAATGGCGGCAGGGTCGCAAAAGAGGAACATCCGATATCCATGGAAATATGCAGCGGTCCGCGCTCGCGCATAATCAGCTTCAGTGCGGTAAAGATTGGCCGTTCCGGGCATCCTGTACAGAAGCCGGGCGGGCGGGCGGGCAGGGGCGCAGGCGGTTTGTTTTCACGTGCCGTTCGAACCCGCGTTTCAATGTCGTTATTTCGGCGCTGGGTCTCGGCGGCAACGGTCTCATCCCCGACGGCGCTCAGGTAAGTGGCAATCCCCGCGCGAACTACCGGCGTAATATACTCTCCGGTCGACGGGATCACATTCTTGCCGTAAACGGCACAGGTTATTTTCGTTTGCTGAAGAATTGATCGGATCTGTTCTTCAATGAATGCAGGATGGCCTTCTTCGACAATCAGAACACTGTCCTTATCTTTCAGGAATGTCGTAATTTCTTCAGGCACCAGCGGGTGAATAACGTTCAGAACCAGAAGCGGGATATCCGAATTTCCGAAGGCATCGGCATGCCCAAGACGGGCCAGCGAACGCATGACAACGCCATGCGTTCCCCCCTGCATGATAATGCCGAGCCGCCCGCCCTTGCCGGGGAAGATTTCATTCAAACCGTTAGCTTGGATGTAGTGCCGGGCCGCTGGCAGGCGCTGATCTATCTTTGCCTTTTCCTGTGCGTATATCGAGGGCGGCAGGACAATCCTTGAGTAGTCGAAATTCGCCGACAGGGGTGCATTCTGGCGTTTGCGCATGGCCGGCCGGTTTTCCTTGCAAATGAAACTGCCGGTCATATGACAGGCCCGGATCCGCAGGGACAGGAATACCGGAAGGTTGCTGGCTTCCGACATTTCAAAAGCATGTTCGGTCAGGTCAACCATGGTCGGCATGTCATAGCGCGGGTCGATCAGCGGTATGGACGATTTAAGCGCCGTCGCATGGGAGCGTTCCTGAATAACGCTGGCCCCTTCGCCGTAGTCTTCGCCGATCACGATGACCGCCCCGCCCTTGACCCCAGCGGAAGCAAGGTTTGAGAGCGCGTCGGATGCGACGTTCGTGCCGACAATGGATTTCCACGTTACCGCGCCCCTGAGCGGATAATTGATAGATGCCCCCAGCAAGGCCGCCGCTCCGGCTTCGGAAGCGGACTGTTCGAAATGAATTCCATAGGGTTCCAGTACGCTCTCACGGGCATCGGCGAGAACGTCCATCAGATGCGAGACCGGCGCACCCGGATACCCGCCTACATAAGAAACGCCGGCTTGCAGCAGCGCCTTGGTGACGGCCAGAATGGCCTCACCATGAAACTCGTCTCCATCCCCCAGCAGCAGTTTTTCCGCTTCCTGGGCAAAGGAGCGTTCCCGGGTAAGGGCTTTGACGGCAGAACTCATACGGCGTGACTCCATCCAGGTTTTCCCCCTGGCCCGTCACCCTTGGAACCCCTTTCCGGCGCATGGTTGATGGCGTATCCCTGATTATAAGATGCCCTGGTGATCAGCTGATATTTCATGAACCAGCCGCCGGCCATGGCGAAAGTCCCCGCAGCCGCGCTGACGTAAGCGGAAACCTCGACAAACAGGTAACTGCCGGCAATCAACGCCATGGGCAGGAGATGGCCGAGCAGAACAAACGGCCTATCCAGGTTCCTCAGCACCCGCAACGTTTCCACCGGTGCCCCCGTATTCAAGGCGCCCAGATAGGATCGCCAGCTCAGCATCCGAAGGACGAGAAGGATAACCAGAGCGGTTGTCAGCCCGGGATGAAGGAATGGCGGCATATTCGGCGCCAATGCAACGCTGCTTAGTAAAAGCAGGCCGGTGCCTTCGCTCGCCCCTGTAGTGACGATCAGTTTCACAACCGCCGGTTCACGCCAGGCCGGAATGCCCTTGCTCGCTTTCAGCATGCGTCCCTGGCAGTAAACGAACCCCAAAGCCACCATTCCGGCGGCGATCAGAAGCGGTGACGATCCCCACCAGGCAGCGGCAAGGGCGACCGGGAACAAGGCCGAGCCGACCATGGCCTCCCGGCTCATCCACGATGTCCGGGGATTGAAAAATACGTTCAGCGGCGCCCGGAACGGCCGCCCGGTTTCAAGCCAGACCATAAACAGGCCGGCGCCAATACATCCCAGCGCCAGCAGGATCAGAAAAAACGAGACGGGGCTAAATACCGAAAGCACAGCGATCGCCATCATCATCCCGCTGCCGGTCCCGCCGCCAATGAAGTTTCCGGCCGCGCGCCAGTCCCAATGCTGCTGCAGCCAGGGGGCGGCGGCTCCGACTCCGCCGGTCCCGATTGAGGATATGGGCGGAAGGTCTTCTTCTACAGATGCGGCGGAACTGTTGTTGCGTTTCCAGATATAGTGAAATCCAGGTGCTGTACCCAATTCTTCATGCATGCGAAAGGTGTGATGGGTCTCAAGCATCCTGGAAACATTGCTATCCGGATCGGCAAGGTCTCCAAAATGCAGAGCGTCGGCGATGCAGGCATTTGCGCAGGATGGCGTTGCTTGTTGATCAAGACCGGGGGTCAGACCGTTTGCCAACCCGTAATCAATGCGGTCCGAACAGAAGGTGCATTTCTGGGCCACGCCCAGACGCGCCGGATCTTCGCGCCGGGCTTCGTTTTTCATCTGGCCATCGCCGCCATAGGCAAACGTTGGGCCGTTGACCTTGTAGCGCGCTTGATAGGGGCAGGCGACGGCGCAGTAGGCGCAGCCGATACAGATATCGTAATCGATAGTGACGATGCCATCCCTGCGTTGTCCGGTTGCCGTTGACGGACAGACATGCATGCAGGGCGGGTCTTCGCAATGCATGCAGCCAACGGGAATGAAGACGCGCTTTACATTAGGGAAGGTACCGATTTCCAGATCAAGAACCCTGCGCCATTGAACGGCTGGAGATGTGGCGTTTACATGTTTACATGCGGCGGTGCAGGTCTGACATCCGACGCAACGCTCCAGATCAGCGATCATTGCCCAGCGCGTCATGATGCTTTCTTCACAACAGTGACGGAGGCGCGAACCAGATCGGCACCGGACCCGGTGGAATCTGTCAAATCCAGCAACATCGGCGTCAATTTGTTCATGCTTGGCACGTCGAAGGTTTTGGCCAATGGCGTTGCCCAGTGATCGAACTGCCCGATCATTACCAGCGTATCGGGGCGCACACCTTCGCGCAGAATGGCCCGGCCCCGTGTCGCATTCAACGGCGAGGCGATTTCAACCAGATCGTCCTGCCCGATTCCAAGTTCTGTAGCCCGGCCGGTATTTATAATCACGCCACCGTGGCCGGCGATGTTGGAAGCGACTTCGTGAATCATCTGGATATCGGCATTGCCGCCCCATGCGTATTGCATGGAACGCGAGGTCACCAGCCAGAAAGGATAGTCATCGATATTGATATCGAAATTCTCTTCGAGTGCGCGTTCCCAAAGGGCAGCAAAATCCTGCCATACAGGAAGCGGTTCATACTCGTCAAGCTGAGCGTCCCACCAACTGATCCCGGATTCATGGAGCCTGTTTGCAAGCTGTTTGCCGGTTCG
>JAOUPW010000267.1 GCA_029879665.1 Rhodospirillales bacterium
AATGCGCTCAAGGACCTCGGCGGCAACTGGTCCAGGTCTTGATAGGTCCAGTTGCCGCCGAGGTCCTTGAGCGCATTGGAATACTTGAACCCGGGGGCGGCGGCTTTGGCCCGGCCGACGATGTCCCAGAGATTGGGCCCGACCTTGGCCTTCCCGCCCTGATCCGAGGTATGGCAGGACTTGCATTTGGTGAAGATTTTTTCACCGGCCTTGGCGTCGGCGCCCGCCAGAAGAGCCAAGGCGTCGCCCGACTCGGCAGGTTTGGCCGGGGCTTTGCTTTTTGCTTCTGTTTTGGCCGGTCCTGTCGCCGTTTTCGCAGTGGTCGCCGGCTGATCCACCGAAACCAGATAGTCGCCCGCCATGTTGGCGATCCAGATTAGCCAAGCGGTGATCAGCAGTCCGCCGCCCAGTTTTTCCAAAAACGAATAATGCATATGCTCATAGCCTCTTGCGGCGCCGGCGACCGGAAGATCACGGGCAGGTGAATTGGAAGGAAATGTAGCTCTCCTCTCCCGCAGGTTCAATGTCCGCTTGGCCCAAATTATCCATGATTGTCCCAGAATGGTTGCGCTCGGGTCCTGCAGGAGAAATATACGTTCCCGCCGGTTGCGCCAATGTTTAAGCTGGGGGCCATGAGCCGGCCCCGCACCCCCATTGTCATCATTCCCGCCCGGATGGATTCCCAGCGGCTTCCGGGCAAGCCTTTGGCCGATATCCATGGCGAGCCGATGATCGTCCACGTATGGCGCCGGGCGGTCGAGGCCGGGGCCGGGCCGGTGGTGGTGGCTGCGGCGGAAGCGGAAATCGCTCATGCGGTGGTTGCCGCCGGCGGACAGGCGGTGCTGACCCGGCCCGATCATGCTTCGGGTTCCGATCGCATCTTCGAGGCCCTTGAAGCGGTAGACCCGGACGGCCGCCATGACGCCGTACTTAACGTGCAGGGGGATCTTCCGACCCTCGATCCGGCCGTCATTCATGCCGCCCTCGCTCCCCTTGAAAACGCGGAGGTGGAAATCGCGACCCTGGTTGCCGAGATCGTCCGCGACGAAGAACGGACCCGCCCGGACGTGGTCAAGGCGGCGGTCGCCTTCGCCCCCGGCGAGACGATTTCCCGCGCCCTTTATTTCAGCCGTGTCCGGGTGCCGTCCGGCGACGGCCCGCTCTATCACCACATCGGTCTTTACGCCTATCGGCGGGCGGCGCTGGCACGATTCGTTTCCCTGCCCCCGGGGCGGCTCGAACAACGGGAACGGCTGGAACAGCTGCGCGCGCTGGAAGCCGGCATGCGCATTGATGCCGCCCTCGTTGACACGGTTCCCCTTGGTGTCGATACTCCCGCCGACCTTGACCGAGCCCGCGACCTGCTGGCCCCGGGCCGGTAAGTTGGAACTGCTCATTTATGTCAAAATCTTCCTCCCAAAACTCCGAGCCTGAAAACCTGATCGCCTTCCAGGGCGAGCCGGGCGCCTATTCGGATCTTGCCGCCCGCCAGGTGTTTCCCGAAATGACGACCTTGCCGTGTGCGGCCTTCGAAGATGCCTTCGCCGCCGTCAGCCAGTGCCGCGCCCGCCTCGCCATGATCCCGATCGAAAATTCCGTCGCCGGGCGGGTCGCCGATATCCACCATCTGCTGCCGGAATCGGATCTTCATATCATCGGCGAACATTTCCAGCGGGTGGACCATCACCTGTTGGCGATCAAGGGGGCGACGATCGAAGGGCTGATCCGGGTGCACAGCCACGTGCATGCATTGAGCCAATGCCGCAAGCTGATCCGCGAGTTGGGGGTGGAACCGGTGATCCATGCCGATACCGCCGGCAGTGCCGCGATGATCGCCGGCATGGGCGATCCGACCCAGGGCGCGATCGCCTCGAAACTGGCGGGCGAAATTTACGGCCTGCAGTCGCTACGCGCCAACATCGAAGACGCCGAACACAATACCACCCGCTTTTTGATCATGGCCCGGGAGGCTATCGATCCCGGCTTGGAAAGCGAAGACAACAAGATCATCACCAGTTTTATCTTCAGGGTGAAAAACATCCCGGCGGCGCTGTACAAGGCGCTCGGCGGCTTCGCCTCCAACAGCGTCAACATGACCAAGCTGGAAAGCTATCTGGTTGGCGGCAGTTTCCAGGCAGCCCAGTTTTATGCCGAGGTCGAGGGTCATCCCGAGAGCCCCGCGCTCAAGCGCGCACTGGAAGAACTGAATTTCTTCACCCATGAGGTGAAAATCCTCGGCGTCTATCCCGCCCATCCCTTCCGCGAACACGACAACGGCGGCGGCGAAGACTGATTTCTTTCTAGAAAGGTTCCCGCAGCCAGCCGTCGATCAGCCAGCGGGCGATGGAATCCGTGCGCGGCAAACGCAGCTCGTTGGACTTGCCGAATTCGGAGATCTGCGCGCGGGTGAACCAGCGGGCGTCCTCCAGCTCATTAGGATCGATATTGATGTGCACGGTTTTCGCCCGTGCCCGGAAGCCCAGCATCAGCGACGACGGAAACGGCCACGGCTGCGACGCCTGGTATTGAACGTCGGTGACTTCGATGCCGCTTTCTTCCATCACTTCGCGCGCCACCGCTTCCTCAAGGCTTTCGCCGGGATCGACGAAGCCGGCGAGGGTCGACATCATGCCCTGGGGCCAACGCGCCTGACGGCCGAGCAGGGCGGCGCCGCCTTCAGGGCCGGGCCGGGTCACCAGCATGATGACCGCGGGGTCGGTGCGCGGGAAATGTTCGGCGCCGCATTCTTCGGTGCCGCACACGCGGACGTGGCCGCCCTGGCGGGGCGCGGTCGGCCCGCCGCAGATGCCGCAATAGCGGTGGCGTTGGTGCCAGAACAGCAATCCCCGGGCGTAGGCAAGCAGGGCGGCTTCACCGCGATCAAGCAACATGCCGTATTCCCGGATATCGGAAAATTCGCCGCGCCCGATGATCGGCGCCAGAACCGGCATTTCGTGATCCGACAGGTCGGCGGCGAAAAAGGCGGTGGCGCCGTCAAGCCCCAACAGCGCGATTTCGCCGGCGATTTCCAACAGGCCCCGGGAATGATCGCCGGTCAGGGTCAGGGCCGACGGGTTCGAACCGGCAAGAATCAGATTGTGTCCACGCCAAACCGGAACGATGCGCGAGCTTCGATCGTGCAATTGCCGGGCGATCCATTCTTCATCGCGGCGCTGCGCGGCGGCGCGGTCCAGCCCGGTCCCGGAATAAAACATTGAAATCCCCATGGCGGAAAACTGACACATAGGGATGGTGCGGGCAATAGCCCGCGGATTAGGCTTTTTCACCTCCTTGCGGGCCATTGCTCCCCCCCGGCCCCGTCCCTATAGTATGGATGGGAGGCTGGCGGTGGACGGATTCCTCGCCAACCCGGTCAGGTCCGGAAGGAAGCAGCCGTAACGAGATTCGATCCGGGTCGCTGTTCAGTCTCCCACCTGTTATTTCAGAAACCCGAATTCCGGACCCGGGCGTTTAATGACCGATCCACACACTCCCGAGACCCCAACCTCCAAATCTTCCGCGTCCGATCAATACCGGGTTCTCGCCCGCAAATACCGCCCCTCGACCTTCGCCGGCCTGATCGGCCAGGAAGCCATGGTGCGAACTCTGACCAACGCCATCGCTTCCAACCGCCTGGCCCACGCTTTCATCCTCACCGGTGTGCGCGGCGTCGGGAAGACGACCACGGCCCGGATTATCGCCCGCGCGCTGAACTGTATCGGCGCCGATGGAAACGGCGGCCCGACGGCGGAACCTTGCGGCGAATGTGAACACTGCCGTTCCATCGCCGAAGACCGCCACGTGGATGTTTTGGAAATGGATGCCGCCAGCCGTACCGGTGTCGACGACATCCGCGAACTGATCGAGGGCGTGCGCTACCGCCCGACCTCGGCCCGCTACAAGATCTACATTATCGACGAAGTGCATATGCTGTCCAAGAATGCCTTCAACGCGCTTTTGAAAACACTGGAAGAGCCGCCGGAACATGTGAAATTCATTTTCGCCACCACCGAAACCCGCAAGGTGCCGGTGACCGTGCTCAGCCGCTGTCAGCGGTTTGATCTCCGGCGCATCGATCTGGAAACGCTGGTTACTCATTTCAAGAATATCTGCGAAACGGAAGG
>JAOUPW010000268.1 GCA_029879665.1 Rhodospirillales bacterium
GGGGCCACCGGACTGGCCGTGCTTGTCTTCTACCTTTTGATTCTGGGAACCTCTTACGATCCGAAAATATCGGCGCCCATGTCGTGTCCGGGTGAAATCGGAAACCGGTTTTTCGAGACCTGGGCGCACATGATCGCCGGGCGCGAACCGCCGCCCTGCTTTCCCGATCGGACAAAGCGTTAGGCGGCAACCTGTCCGGCGATAATCCCCGCCAATACGATCCAGCTGAACAACCGATTGGACTTGAACTTGGCGAGACAATCTTTGGGATCGTTGATATCCAGGGTCCACACCTGCCAGATAAACTGGCCCGCCGCCAGGGCAAGGGCGGCATAAAAGGGCCAGGCGAGGCCGGTCATCGCCCCTGCGAGCGCGAACAGGACGATGGTCGCGCTGAAAAAGAAACTAAGCCAGCGCTTGGTCGTATCGCCGAAAAGAAGCGCCGTCGATTTGATCCCGACCAGGGCGTCATCTTCCTTGTCCTGGTGGGCGTAGATGGTGTCATAGCCAAGAGTCCAGAAGAAACACCCCGCATAAAGAACAACCGCCGGACCATCGAGGGAGCCGCGCACCGCCGCCCAGCCAAGCAGCGCGCCATAGGTGAAGGTCAGCCCCAACACGGCCTGCGGCCAATAGGTGATACGCTTCATGAAGGGATAAACCGCAACCAGCGCCAACGAAGCAACCCCGACCAGAACCGCGAAGCCGTTGAATTGCACCAGCACCGTAAACCCGATCAACAACAGGAAGCCGATAAAGGCGACGGCCTGGGGCACGCTGACGGCGCCGCTGGGAATGGGGCGCAGGGCCGTGCGCGCGACACGGGCGTCGAAATCCCGATCGACGATATCATTCAACGTACACCCGGCGCCGCGCATGACCAGGGCGCCGACGGCGAACAGGATCATAAAATAAAGGCTGGGCCAGCCGCTTGAGGCCAGGGCGACGCTCCACCAGCAGGGAAAAAGCAACAGCCAGGTGCCGATGGGGCGGTCGATGCGGGCCATGCGCAAATAAGGCCGGGCCAGATCGGGCACCAAGCGTTCGACCCAATGGCCCACCCTAATATCGCTGGCGGTGTTCGTACCGGTTGTCATCGTCCCATTGTATACGCATTCACGATCCCTTTGCCATGTCCGCGCTCCCATCTATGATGGCCTGATGAGAACCCAGACAACAGGAAAAATTCGGCTATATGTCAGGAGCGCCCTGACCGCGGGCGTGTCACTGAACGTGGACCCGGCACAGGCGCATTACCTGGGTCAGGTCATGCGGTTGAAAATCGGCGGCTCCGTTCTCCTGTTCAATGGCGTTGACGGGGAATGGCGCGGACGGATTGAAACTCTCGGCAAAAAAACCGCGACGCTGACCCTGGTGGATCAAACGCGAAGCCAGAGCGACGAAACCGCAAGCGGACCCTGGCTGGTCTTCGCGCCGGTGAAGAAAACGGCGACGGATTTTATAGTCGAAAAAGCGACCGAACTGGGCGCCGCCCGCCTTCTGCCCATGTTTACCCGGCACACCGCGAGCAGCCGGGTCAACATCGAACGCATGACCGCCAACGCCATCGAGGCGGCGGAACAATGCGAACGCCTGAGCGTCCCATGTATTGCCGAGCCTGCTTCTTTTCAGAATTTGATCGCGGCGTGGCCGGCGGACCGGACGTTACTGGTTCTCGACGAAACCGGTGGAGGCGAGCCCATCGCCCAGGCTCTCGAAAAAATGATCGGCGCGAACCCCCCGGAGCGCCCTGCGTTTTATTCGATCATGACCGGTCCGGAAGGCGGATTTGACTCTCGGGAACTTGACGCCTTGGCAAAACTGCCCTTTGTTCACAAGGTGGGGTTGGGGCCGCGCATCCTGCGCGCGGAAACGGCCGCACTTTCCGCGCTGGCCTGTGCACAGGCGATGATCGGCGATTGGCGGAAAGCGCCCCGTTTCCGGCGCAACACTGAATCGCAATAATTTTTATACAAAGACATAATTCATGCCCACACCGAATTCCCCCACTCAGGAAGAAATCACCGAAAAGGCGCCGCTGGTCGAATATCTCGAAAGCGGATGCAAGCCGCCGGAAAACTGGCGTATCGGCACCGAACATGAAAAATTCGCCTACCGCCTGGAAGATTTGAAGCCCCTGGAGTATGAAGGTCCGCGAGGAATCCGGGAAATCCTTGAGCGCATGACTCGATTCGGATGGCAGCCGGTCATCGAAAACGGAAACCCCATCGCGCTGACAAAGGAAGACTACAGTTCCATTTCCCTGGAACCGGCGGGGCAACTGGAACTTTCCGGCGCGCCGCTTGAAACCATTCACCAAACCTGCAAGGAAGTGGGGGAACACCTTAATCAGGTCAAGGCAATCGCTTCCGAGTTGGATATCGGATTTGTCGGTTTGGGCTATCAACCCAAATGGTCGATTGACGACATGCCGTGGATGCCCAAGGGGCGCTACAAGATCATGGCCGATTACATGCCGAAGAAAGGATCGATGGGACTTCACATGATGAAGTCCACCTGCACCGTGCAGGTCAACCTGGATTTTTGTTCCGAGCAATCCATGACCCAGATGTTCCGGATCGGACTTGCTCTGCAGCCCATCGCAACCGCGCTATGGGCAAACTCGCCATTCAAGGACGGTAAGCCGTCTGGATATCTCAGCTACCGCAGCCACATCTGGACCGATACCGACCCTGACCGCTGCGGAACACTGCCTTTCGTGTTCGAAGACGGTTTCGGGTTTGAAAGGTACGTTGATTATATTCTCGACGTTCCCATGTATTTCGTCTATCGGGACGGCAAATACATTGACGTTGCCGGCCAATCCTTCCGGAATTTTCTGAAGGGAAAACTGTCCGGCCTGGAGGGTGTTTATCCAACCCTTTCCGATTGGGAAAACCATCTGACCACGGCTTTTCCCGAAGTCCGCATGAAAAGATATCTGGAAATGCGGGGCGCCGACGGTGGCCCATGGGGGCGGCTGTGTGCCCTGCCCGCCTTCTGGGTCGGATTGCTATACGATACGCAATCTCGCGACGCGGCCTGGGATCTGGTCAAGGACTGGAGCACGGAAGAACGCGAGGCCATGCGCCGGGAGGTTCCACGCCTGGCCCTGATGACGCCTTTCCGAAACGGCTCCGTCGGTGACATTGCGCTCGATGTCATGGAACTGGCCCACGACGGCCTGCGCCGGCGGGCCAGGCTGGACGGCGTCGGCCTCGACGAAACCCATTTTTTAAATCCTCTGTTCCGGATCGCCGAATCCGGTTTGACGCCGGCGGAAGACTTACTCACCGCATACGAACGGCGATGGAAGGGCGACATAGATCCCGTTTTCAGGGAATATGCTTACTAGTCGAACAACCAGTCGGCGAGTTCCCTTTAAGGTTCCATCTTTTGTTTAGATTTATCCCCTACAAGGGGGTCATCCGAACCTGTTCGACTATGAGCAACAAGACGAGATGACCGAGCCTCCGTTTTCCATCAAGGAAATCGAACAGGCCCTCCACAACGGAGAGTTCTGTTTTTATTACCAACCGAAAGTTTCGTTTCTGTCGGGACAAATCGCCGGCGCCGAAGCTCTGCTCCGTTGGGTCAGGCCCGATGGCACGATCGTCATGCCCGCGGACTATCTGCCGCTGACTGAAGAAACAGGGTTTATCACCGACATTTCGGCGATCATGCTGCCGCTGTTAATCGAAGATATCGAAGCCCTGCGGGCGATTAAATCCGATATCCAGGTTGCCTACAATATTTCCGCCCTCGATCTTGATTCTCCCTATCTGGTCAAGATGCTCCGCAGCTATATCGGCAGCAAACGAATCAATCCCGGCAACATTCAGGTCGAAGTCACCGAAACGGCCGTATTGGGCAGCAATGAACGCGTTCTTCAGGGCCTTCACGATCTGGTTGCCCTGGGCATCGAAATAGCCATGGATGATTTCGGGACCGGCTATTCTTCGTTGGATGTTTTGAGCCGCTTTCCCTTTTCAATCATAAAATTCGATCAGGGCGTTGTCCGCCGCATGGCCGAAGATGCCCGAAACACGCACATCATTCGCTCCAGTTTGCATCTGGCGCGAGAACTTTCCCTGAAAACCGTCGCCGAAGGG
>JAOUPW010000269.1 GCA_029879665.1 Rhodospirillales bacterium
ACAAGCTATCGGTGTTATTGGATTGGGAAACATGGGAGCGGGGATCGCCCGCAATATTGCCCGCGCCGGATCATCTCTCGCCGTATGGGATGCTTCGGAAAAAGCCATCAAATCGTTTCGCCCAAAGGCGGAAGTTCTGACTCCGGGCGAAATGTCGGAAAGCTGTTCCGTCATCTTCTTCGTAGTGCCGGGTTCAGGGGAGATCGATGCACTGTTGACGGGCAAGGACGGCATACTCGCACATGCCCGCAAGGGCCTGGTGCTCTATGACCTGACCACGTCCGATCCCGTATACACCAATAAACTGGCGCGGCGGGCGGCGAAGAAGGGGGTTGCCTATCTCGATGCGGGCATGAGCGGCGGTGCCGCCGGCGCCGAGGCCGGGACCCTGACGTTGATGATCGGCGGCGATAAAAAGGCTTTCAGCAGGACCCGCAAGCATCTGAAGCTCATCGCCGACAAATTATTTTATTTGGGCGGCAGCGGCGCCGGGCATACCATGAAACTGATTCACAACATGGTCTGCCATACCAACTTCCTCGCGGTCAGCGAGGCCGGCCACTTGGCGGACCGCGCCGGAATTGATCTCGCGGACATGATCCAGGTATTCAATGCCGGCAACGCCCGCAATTACGCCAGCGAAGTCAGGTTTCCCAATCATATCCTGTCAGAAAAATGGGACGCCAACTCCCGGGTCTATAATCTGCACAAGGATCTGAACATGGTCGTCGCCCTTGCTAAATCCTTGAAGGCTGACGTCCCCTTGGGCGAAGACGTCTTGAAATTCCTTAGGAAAGCCATGAAACGGGGCATGCAGGATGAAGACTATTCCCTGCTTTACCGGGATTACAACAAGATCGGCGGACGGAAGGGGTAAGCGCCGGAAGCCCTATTTCAGGGCTTCCGGGTTGACTGGGTATTTCGGTTTATTCCCGTTGAGAACGGAGGCGACGTCAATCGCACACTTGGTTTGAAGATCAAGCAAGGCGTCTTCGGAATAAAATGCCGTGTGCGGCGTCAGGATCAAGTTGTCGCGGCCGAGCAGGGGGCTGTCCTTGGGCAACGGTTCAACCGGAACCACGTCCAACGCCGCGCCGGCGATTTCGCCGGCATCCAGCGCCTTGACCAGGGCATCCGCATCGACCAGCGGTCCGCGTGCGGTATTGATCAGATACGCTGTCGATTTCATTTTCTTGAAGACGTCGGAGCTGAACAGATTCTGGGTTTCCGGCGTCAGCGGCGCATGGATTGAAATGAAATCCGATTGCTCCAGCAGTTGGTCGAATTCAACCTTTTTGACGCCGCACTTCTTGACAATGTCGTCGGATACGTACGGGTCGGAAATGATCACATCCATACCGAAGGCCTGGGCCTTGGGCGCCATTAATTGCGGGATATGACCGAAACCGACTAGGCCCAGGGTGCTGCCACGGATGCGGCTGATGGGCACCACCGCCGGCATTTCCCAGCGCCCGGATTGAACCACACCATTTGCAAGGGTGACTTTGCGCGCCAAGCTGAGCAGCATGGCCATGGCCTGATCAGATACCTCATCGAAGCAATAATCGGGCACGTAGGTAACGACGATTCCGGCCTTGGTCGCGGCCTCGATGTCGATGTTATCGACGCCGATACCGAAGCGACCGATTACCTTGCAGTTTTTCAGCTGCCCGATGATATCGGCCGTGATTTTGCCGTAGGTGACCAATAAGCCGTCGGCATCGCGGGCGACCTCAAGGATGGCATCCGGAGTGTTTTCCTTTGCCTGTATCAATTCTGCGTTGGCCGCCTTCAGGGCCTTTTTGGCGGGATCTAAATCGGGGAAAACGGTATCGGTCAGTGCTACGATCGGGGTTGCCACCATGACCTCCTTGTTCTGTGATTTGCCGGGAGAATGTTCAATTCTGTTCATATCATGATAGGACAATAACGCCATGAAATAAAATTCAAAATGCGCCTAGCCGTATGTCCAATCTTTATATCGAAACTGGACTAGGAATCAGGGTACTGGTTTATCAGATCGTTCCGGAGGGTTTCCACAAACGTTTTCGTAATCAGCGAGCGGGAATGCCCCGATGGAAACAGCAGGCCGTATTCCAGCCGGATCGCCGGATCGAAAGGTCGCGAAATAACGCTGTCACCGTAAGCGGTGGCGATGAAGGGATGAACGATGGTCACTCCGACTCCTCTCGCCACCAGATTGCAGGAAAGAAGCGTCGATGGCGCCTCGATGACGAGCTTGCGTTCGATGCCGAGGCTGCCGAACAGTTCGTCAATGCGGTAGCGGAATAACGTGCCCGCGCTTAGGGAAATAAAGGACATGCCTGACATATCCTTAGCCGTGACCCGCTCCAATTTCTCGAACGGATGGCCTTTGGGGGCGATACAGACGCAGTTGACCGCGAACAAGGGCTCGACATCGATGGATTGCTGGGTGTTCGGCAAGGTGGCGATGCCGAGGTCATATTGCGCGCCTTCAATGCCTTCTTCGATATCTTGGCGGTTGCCCATGACCACGGATACCTTGATCTGGTTGTACTCGGCATTGAATTTGGCGATGGTGTCGGGAAGCAGGCCGTAGGCCAGGGCCGGCATGGCGATGATGCGAAGGGCGCCGGCCTGCAGGGTGCGGATATCGCGGGCGGTGGCCGTGATTTGGTCGATGGAGGCGAGAACCTTTTGCGCGACGTCGTAAAAATGCTGCCCCTCGGGTGTGATTCGAAGCCGGCCATGCCTTCGGTCGAAGATGTTGAGGCAGAGCTCGTCTTCCAGTTGGGTGATAAGGCGACTCACCGCCGGTTGCGTCAGGCCAAGCAGTTCGGCGGCTTGTGTCGTCGTGCCGCTTGCGACGACCGCCCGCATGGCCTCCAGTTGTCTGAGTTTCACGTTAATGCTCCCCGGGATGGTTCCCTGGTTGATGCCCATAGTCCGAGTATGCCCGAAATATATTGTATGCGTATATAACATAGTGGCAGGTTGATTTGGAATTTTATTTCATACCTTAATGCCATTACCATCTTAGGGCTGGGAGTATCCTTGAGTTTTGAACTGTTTCTGATGATTTGAAACAAAAAAACAATAAAATCACAATCAGTTGCAAACTGTTTACTGTAAAAAATTTCATTTTATTTGTTTTTTGTATAAGTAACGTATTTTATATATTTGGAAATTTGTTTTGTTATCCTTAAATATTTTTGAAACATGCTTAGCTAGTTCTTTTAGTTAGCTTGTAATAACGCGGGTCTCGCAGTAAAAACTGTGGCAGGGAGAAACCAGATGTAGGCAGGGGCAGTGCATTGCTCCGCTCTAATCGTTCTTATCACGAACCTGCGTGCCCTTTGTGGGGGCGGAAGTAGATTTCCATGACGGAAAAAATAAAAGAGCATAAAGGAAGGCGTACATGAAAAGCATTAACGTAGGCATCATTGGAACGGGCTGGTGCGGCGGAATCAGGGCCAACACCTGCGCCAACAACGCGCTTGTCGATGAACTGCACATCGCGGAAACCAACCCGGAACGCTTGGCCGAAGTTAAGGAAATGACAAATGCCGTCACCGCGACGACGGATTACCAGGACATTCTGAAGAAAGACGGTATCGAAGCGGTCATTATTTCCGCGACGCCGGAACAAACGCACTATCCCATGGCGCGGGACAGCCTACAGGCGGGCAAGCATGTTTTTCTCGAAAAACCCATCTCGCTGACTTTGACCGAAGCCGACGAACTGGTGGACTTGGCCCGGGACAGGAACCTCAAGTTCACCATCGGCTATTCCCAGCGGTTCAACCCAAAATTTGCCTACGTCAAAAAATGCCTCAATGACGGCACCTTGGGCGTTCCCGTCAGCGCGATGGTCAGCCGCCATCTTTCCCGCTCTCTGGGCAACAAGATCAGCGGCCGCATCAAGCTGTCGCCGGCGGTGATGGAAGCTACCCATGACCTCGACTTCGTACTTTGGTGTCTGGAACCGGCGAAGCCGGTGCGCGTTTATGCACAGTCGGTGGGCAAGGTGAAACAGGCAACCGATGGCGTTGATGATTGCATGTGGATTCTCGTCACCATGGATGACGGCACCATCTTTACCATTGGCGCCGGCTGGATCCTGCCGCC
>JAOUPW010000270.1 GCA_029879665.1 Rhodospirillales bacterium
CGCCTTACGTAGTTAATTGGAGACGGAAAGGTTCTCGGCGGAAGATTTGCCGTTCTGTCCGGCCTGAAGCTCATAAGAGACCTTCTGACCTTCGTTCAGCGAACTCAGTCCAGCGCGCTCGACGGCCGAAATGTGAACGAAAACGTCTTTTGAACCGTCTTCCGGCTCGATGAATCCAAAACCCTTGGCAGGGTTGAACCATTTTACAGTACCAGTAGCCATAGTTATTTCCTCTAACGGGAGTAATGATTCCTCGCCTCACATCATGCGATGGCGCGGTCGACATAACGTTTACATTGTCAGGGGATAACTAAGCTAATCGGCGCACCGGTTAATTAGATAACTCAGAACAAACGCAACACGTATAAAGCGTATATTAGCGTAAACCCTACAAAAGTCAACAACTCGCGCGGCAATCGGGACGACAGGACCTCCGAATAGGGGTGGTGGCGCCTTCACCTCCCGCCCCTTCCGCATCTACGTTTTTGCCAAAAAACCTACTGAATGTCAGGTTTTAGCCACAAGATTACTGCTGCGCCAGATACCAATCCAGGATTTCCGCGCCGGTCATGAATACTACGCCGGGTTTTTGCGACAGTTCCTCGTAAATCCGGCGGAAGTACCCAATACGGTGGGGCACGCCATGGATATAAGGATGCACGGCAACCGCCATGATCCGAACGTTGTCTTTGCCTTCTTCGTAGAGGGTCTCGAAATGTTCCATGGTCCGTTCGTAGAGCATGTTGGAACGGTGGTTCTGCAACAGCATGATGGGAATGTCATTGAGTTCGGTGGTGTAGGGAATGGAATAAAGCGGCCCCTTGGCGGTGTTAACCGGACAGGGCTGGTCATCAAGGATCCAGTCAGCCGTGTATTCGTATCCGGCCTCGACCAGCAATTCCGGCGTCTTTTCCGTCTGGGTCAAGCCCGGGCCCATCCAGCCCCGCGTCTTGTAGCCGCAGAACTCGGACAGCTTATCCATGGTGCGCTGGATATCTCCGGCTTCGTCGTCGAGTTGGTACATGGGTTTCTGGATATAACTGTGGCCCATGAATTCCCAGTTGGCGTCGCGCGCCGCTTCCGCCACCCGCTTATACGTATCGACCACGGTCGCGTTCATGGAAACGGTCGGCGTCACGTTGTATTTCGCCAACACGTCCATGATCCGCCAGATGCCGATGCGCATGCCATATTCGAACCAGCACCAGTTGGGAATATCGGGCACGTGAACGCTGTTGCCCGGCGGTGTCAGGATGCGCCTAGGCAGGGGTTCGGTCGGCAGCCACTCCTCGATGTTGACAATGGTCCAGACGATGACCCGGCCATCGTCCGGCAGCTTGAGCGGCTTGCGATCAACGATGGCACTGTAATCGATGCGGTTCTGGATATCCATTTGTCGTCTCCGTGTTTAATTTTTGTTGGCGGAAGAGGCAGGAGTCGAACCCAAAGGAACGCTGGCGTCCCTCCACCGGTTTTGAAGACCGGGCGCCCCACCGGGGACGATACTCTTCCGAGAGTTTTATATCAGGGGCTTACGGAAAATAAAACAGGAACCAGCGATAGATGCGACCGGAAGTCCTCCGAAACAACGGAGCGATTTGGGGGTGGCAGAGGGCATGAAAAGCGATACGGCCAAGATTAAAAGCTTTAGCCACTTTTTCATCTACCGCGCAAACGAATCCGGGCTTCTTATCCGCCCCCCCTTGGGTAACAGTGGACAGAAGGAAACAATTCTGAAAAATTTGTTGACTTCGCGGCGCCGGCACGCTGAAACGTAGCAGTCGCAGGATGGGTATATCCATTATCCTTCAAGTTCTTCCCACGGCGCGAATGATGTTTCGGCGGGCCGAGGCGGACATTTGAGACAAATACAATGTTAAACGTGTGATTGAGGACTACGAAGGAAAAGACAAAGCTCAATGAACATTTTAATTCCGAACGAACAATAACGGGGCGTGTCCATGACCAGACTCACTCTTCGCGTAAACGGCACCAGCCACGAGGTCGAAACCGACCCGGCGACGCCCTTGATCTTCGTGCTCAGGAACCAGCTCGGCTTTACCGGACCCAAGCTCGGTTGCGGGCTTGAGACCTGCGGCGCGTGCACGGTACTTGTGGATGGCAAAGCGGAGCTTAGCTGCGCCCGCGCGGCGTCGGAATTCGAAGGCAATGAAATCACCACCGTCGAGGGCCTGATCTCGGACGGCAAACTGAGCGCCGTGCAGCAGGCATTTCTGGATGAAGGCGCTGCGCAGTGCGGCTATTGCATCCCCGGCATCATCATTGCCGTAACGGGGCTGATGTCCAAAACGCCGCAGCCGAGCGAAAGCAACATCGCCGAGGCACTGGAGAAACATCTCTGCCGCTGCGGATCACACGCCAACGTGATCAAGGCGATCAAGCGGCTGGCGAAAGACGGAGGATTAAGCAATGGCTAGTGCTTCTCTGGATAAAAATCCCAACGTCGACGACTGGCTCTCGGTTTCCATCGACAACCTGATTACAGTGCGCACCGGCAAGGTCGACATCGGGCAGCGGGTATCGACCGCCTTGGCCATGATCGCAGCGGAAGAACTGGACATCGGCTACGACCGAATCCACGTCGAACGCACGCAAACGGTTGTTGCGCCCGATGAAGGGGTGACGTCCGGCAGCAATTCCATGGAGCACTCAGCCAATGCCGTCCGCGAGGCCAGCGCCACCGCGCGCCGTCATATGCTGGCTCTGGCGGCGGACGCGTTGCAGGTCGGTATCGACTCCCTGGAGGTCGCCGACGGCCTGATCACTTCCCGTAACACCAACCGCTCAACAACTTACGGCGAGTTGATGGGCGGCAAGACATTCGGCGTCCCGGTCGATGCCGAGGCCAGAATAAAGGCCCCCGGCGAGCATAAAATCGTCGGCACCCAAGTGGTGCCGAAGGGTCTTGAGGATATCGTCACCGGCAAGCTTCAATACGTCCACGACATGACCATGGAAGGCATGGTCCATGCCCGCGTCGTGCGCCCGCCGCATTACCACGCCCGTTTGAAGAGCCTCAACGAGGACCGGGTCGAGTTGTTGCGGAAGTCCGGCGTCAGAGTGGTGGTGAACGGCAGTTTCGTCGCCGTCGCCCACGAGGACGAATACCAGGCGATCAAGGCACGCGACCGCATGTCGGCGTCCATCGAATGGGACCCGGCAGACGGCCTGCCGGTGCAGGATCTGTACCAAGCCCTCACTACGAACAACCGGGTCAGCCGTCCCGTCATCAAGGGCGTGGCGCAGGATGCGCCGGTCCCCGAACTGGGCGATCCGCCGGCCGAAGCCGTCGCGACGTTGAACGCGCGCTATGAAAAACCCTATATCATGCACGGCTCGATCGGACCGTCGGCGGCAATGGCGGTGGCCGATAACTCCAAGCTCAACATTTGGAGTCACAGCCAGGGGATTTATATCCTCAGGGGAAGCACCGCCGAAGCTCTCGGCATGGACCCTCAAGACGTGATCATCACACATGTGCCGGGTCCCGGTTGCTACGGCCACAACGGCGCCGATGACGTCGCCTTCGACGCGGCCCTGGTGGCGCGCGCATTACCGGGAACGCCCGTGCTTCTGAAATGGACCCGCGAGGACGAACACGCTTGGGAACCCTACGGCTCGGCCATGGTGATGGAGCTTCGCGGAAGCTTGGACGGACAAGGCAACGTTATCGATTGGTCGCATGACACCTATAGCGATACCCACAGCATGCGGCCCAATCCCGGTCCGGGCGGGCTTGGCCCCGGGCGGCTGCTCGCTACCCGCTATATGGACCCGCCGCTGCCGCCCACGCCGCCCCAGCCAAGCGGCGGCTCGCACAACGGAAAATTCCGCAATCAGGATCCTCTTTACACTTTCCCCAACCGGCGTATCGTCAAGCACATGGTCGAAGGTTTGCCGCTTCGCTGTTCGGCGCTCCGTGCGCTCGGTGGATTCGGCAACGTATTCGCGCTCGAATCCTTCATGGATGAACTGGCGGAAGATGCCGGCGTGGACGCAGTCGAGTTTCGCCTGAAAAACCTTGCCGATCCCCGGGCCAAAGCGGTGATCCAGGCGGCGGCGCAAAAATTCGGCTGGCCCGGCA
>JAOUPW010000271.1 GCA_029879665.1 Rhodospirillales bacterium
TGGCGAACCCGCCGTCGCCCAGCGACAAGGACGCGCCGCGGAAAAAAACAACTGAAGCGCCGAGAAACGCTCCGGACAGCAAACCAATCAACGCGGTTTTTTCGAATACGGAGGTGATCAGGCTGGCCCAGGAAATGCGGGTCTGTGCCACGGACAGGGCCAGGATTCCGGTAACCCCGAGCGCGATAGCGAATATTCCAGCGAGGCTGACGCTATCGCCAAGCAGTACCAGTCCCAGAAAGGCCACCTGTACGACTTCGGTTTTCGAATAGGTCGTGCCGACGGCGAAATTGCGAAACGAAAAAAGGTAAACCAGAAGAAACGTGAATATGATTTGTGATACACCGCCCAACAGGCAGTAGAGCAGAAACTGCATATTGACGTCCGGGATGGCAAAGCCGCCGAATTCATGGAGCGCCCACAGATAGGCGAAGGCGAAAGGCCAGGCATAGAAAAAGCGGACGTAAGCGGCGCCGCCGTCCGAAAGACGCCCCTTCAGGCGCTTTTGCAATGCAGAGCGCAGGTTCTGCATGAAGGCGGCAAAGATGGTGATGGGAATCCAGAGCTCGATCACGGCGGTGTCCCGGAAAGCGGTAATAAATGTCGGTGAAAAAAAGCCCCTTACATGAAATCCTTGGCGTCGGGGGCGAAATCTGAGTCTTCTTCATCTTCTTGGTCGCCGGAAAAGAGCGTTTCCAGATAACCAAACCGGTTCCTGAGAGCGCCGCGATCAAGCAGTTTCTGCTGGGCGGCTTCCGGCAGTTCGGTTACCGCGATATAGCCTTTGTCGATTAGAAGATTGATCAGATCTTCCAACACCCGGACCATGCCGACGTCGGTTTCCATCAGGCCGAGAATGGCTTCTTTATCGGGCTCGGGCGTTTCGGTTTGTTGTGCGAGAAAAGCCCTTAACGCAGAATCGCCGGGCGCCACTTCCTCGAGGCCGTCTTCGGCGGAAAGTGCATAAACGGCGATGATATTTCCGTCGGCGTCGCGTTTCACGAATGGCATAAAGCGGTCTCCTCTCGTTTCCCGGAAAGGAGTTTACCCCCGGAGGGTTGCGAATACATGAAAAAAACCGGCGGCCCGGATAATCCGGGCCGCCAGCCGGTAGGTTGTGGGACGGTTCGGAGGAATCCCAAACCGGGGGAGGTAGAAGCCTATTTTCCGACGTCCGGGGCGGAGATGCCCAGTCCTTCCGCAATCCTTCCGCCATAGTCCTTGTCCGCGGCGACGAAGTGGGGAACCATCCGGGCCTGAATTTCCGCCGAGGCGCTTTTTATGTGGCCGACGATGTTGGCGATCAGGCGATTCTGTTGATCCGCCGGCATCAGACGGTAGAGGTTTCCGGCTTGGGTGTAATCGTCGTTGCCGTCGCGATGGCTGTAACGGTCGGCGTCACCAACTATTTTCAACGGCGGTTCCGCGTGTGCGGCGTTATCAACCGGACCGCCTACGGTGTTGGGCTGATAGTTGGGTCCGCTGCCGCCGTTGCCGTCAAACCGCATGGCGCCGTCCCGTTGATAGTTCTGCACCTTCGCCGCGTGCGGGCAATTAACGGGCAGCGCCGTATGGTTGACGCCGAGCCGGTAGCGGTGGGCGTCGGCGTAAGCGAACAATCTGCCCTGCAACATTTTATCGGGCGAGAAGCCGATTCCCGGCACCACGTTGGCGGGAGTAAAGGCGGCTTGTTCCACTTCAGCGTAATAGTTTTCCGGATTGCGGTTCAACACCAGTTCGCCGATTTCAATCAGGGGATAGTCGCTGTGCGGCCACACCTTGGTCAGATCGAAAAGATTGATGCCGTAGGTTTCGGCGTCTGCTTCAGGCATGATTTGCACGCACACCCGCCAAGCCGGAAAATCACCCTCCTCGATTGAGGCATAGAGGTCGCGGGTCGCGTGATCCGGGTCGATACCCGCTATTTTCTGGGCTTCCTCGGCGGTGAAATTCTGGATGCCCTGTTTGGTCTTGAAGTGATACTTGACCCAGAACCGTTCGTCAGCGGCGTTGATCCAGCTGAATGCATGGCTGCCGTAGCCGTTCATGTGGCGGTAGCTTCTGGGCGTGCCTCGATCAGAAAATAGGATCGTGACCTGGTGCATGGCTTCCGGCGACTGAGACCAGAAATCCCACACCATGTTGGCGTCCTTGCAGTTGGTCGCCGGATTGCGTTTTTGGGTGTGAATGAAGTCGGGAAACTTTAACGGATCGCGCAGGAAGAACACCGGTGTGTTGTTGCCGACGATGTCGTAGTTGCCTTCCTCGGTATAGATCTTGAGGGCGAAGCCGCGCGGATCCCGCTCGGCGTCCGCCGATCCCTTCTCTCCGCCTACGGTGGAAAAGCGCAGAAACACCTCGCTCTCCTTGCCGACTTGCGACAGGAAGGCGGCCTTGGTCCAGGGCGTCACGTCCTGGGTGACCTTGAGCGTGCCGTAGGCGCCGGCGCCTTTGGCGTGCACTACCCGCTCGGGGATGCGCTCACGATTGAAGTGGGCGAGTTTTTCGATCAGGTGAAAATCCTGCATCAGCACAGGTCCGCGCGGGCCGGCGGTCAGGGAGTTCTGATTATCGCTGACCGGCGCGCCGGAAGCGGTGGTCATCGTATCGGTTTTGTCCGTCATGGTGGATCTCCGTTTTTTGCTCGTTCCCCGGCGCGGGATGCGCCGTGTTCCTGGCAAAAAAGGTATGCTTGACGGTTTAATCGATCCAATTTATTATTATTCAATTACTTATTTATAAAATCGATTAATAAAAAAGCCTGTAAATTCATGTACCTGCCAACCCTTCGCCAACTTGAATACCTTGTTGCTGTGACCGATCTTCGTCATTTCGGCCGCGCAGCGGAAAGGTGCCATGTGACCCAATCGACGCTCAGTGCGGGTATCCGGGAGCTGGAATCCCTGCTTCGGGCCAATCTGATCGAGCGCACCCGGCGCAAGGTTCAGCCAACGCCCCTTGGCGACGAAATCGCGGATAAGGCGCGGCAATTGCTTGATGCTGCCCGCGATATTGCCGAAACCACCCAGGCCGCGTCGGCGCCTTTGACCGGACGGGTCCGTTTCGGGGTAATCCCCACCGTCGGTCCGTTCGTTCTGCCGCGGGTGCTGGGGGGGCTGCGCGAAGCCTATCCGGACCTGAAGCTCTATCTCAGGGAAGGACAAACAAAATCGCTGTTGGATGATTTGCGCCGGGGCGACCTTGAAACAGCGTTGATCGCGTTGCCCTATGACGTGGGAGAATTCGAAACCATGCTACTGGGTGCCGATTCGTTCTGGGTCGCCATGCCCAAAGGCCATCCCCTGGCAAAAGGGAAAGTGATCCGTCCGGAAGACTTGCCGGGCGAAGAACTCCTGCTGCTGGAAGAAGGCCATTGCCTGCGCGATCATGCCCTGGCCGCTTGTGGTCTGGAAGGCCGGCGTTCGGCGGATGGGTTTCAGGCAACCAG
Organism: Rhodospirillales bacterium; assembly: GCA_029879665.1. Taxonomy (GTDB): domain Bacteria; phylum Pseudomonadota; class Alphaproteobacteria; order Rhodospirillales; family JAOUPW01; genus JAOUPW01. The sequence continues at coordinate 3,449 of JAOUPW010000271.1, forward strand.
CCTCTACACTCTGGTGGAAATGGTGGCCAACGGCCTGGGGATTACGCTCCTGCCGGAAATCGCCCTCGCCTCGGGCGCCCGGCGCGATGATGTGGTGACGCGTCCCTTGGGTCCGGGTAGCCCGCAACGCAGCCTGGGCCTGGTGTGGCGTAAATCCTATCGGCGCGAATCCGACATTGCCGCCCTGGGCGCATATATTCGCGGCCGCTTGGCGGGGCTCAGGGTTAAACGCTAGGATCCGTAAGGGGGTTGAACAGTGGCTGTGCGTGAAGGAAACTGCCAGCTGGGTGTCTTAGTCCAATAGGATTTTCCATGACTACGCCGCAGCCGGGAATCTTTCGCGAAGGAAGCCGCTTCCACCACATTCTTGAATATGATGTTCCGGAGGCCCTGTCGGCGTCGGAAGCAAAAAGAAACCTCAAGGCCGCGTTAAACCTGTTGCCGGAATTTCAATCGGAAACGGCCGGCGTCATTTCTTTCGGACGGGCGTTGTGGCAACGGCTGGCGCCGGATCATATGCCGGCAGGTCTGATCGATTTTCCGTCCATTGAAGGATGGAACGGCACCGCCAGCCCCTCAACCCAGCGCGATTTATTGGTTTGGCTGCATGGGCCGGAACACGACGGCGTATTCGACGCCG
>JAOUPW010000272.1 GCA_029879665.1 Rhodospirillales bacterium
TCAGAAAGAAGTCGCCGACCGCCTTTGCGCCAAGCCCCGCAGCAAGGATTACGGCCGTTTGTCGATAATCACCCAATGGCTGTGCGACGTGCAGGCCCAGTTCAACGTCGACAAACGGGCTTTCACCCCGCCGCCCAAGGTGGAAAGCAGCGTCGTCAATCTGATCCCGCGTGAAAAACCCGTGCTGGACGTTCCGTTTAAAGCCCTCGAAGACGTCACCGCCGCTGCATTCGGACAGCGGCGAAAAATGCTGCGCTCCAGCCTTAAATCCCTCAACCTTGATCTCAAGGCGCTGAATATCGATCCCACGGCGCGGGCGGAAGAATTGACCGTTGAACAATTTTGCCGGATTGCGCAGGCGCACACGAATAAACATACATGACCGGCGGCATCCACAAGACGTTTCCGACACGGATGAAACGCTGGGCCCAAGCGGTCATGCAAGACGTGCTGGCCCTGTTCCTGGCGGGTCGGGACCCCAGGGTACCCCTGCCAGTCAAACTGCTTGCCGCCGTTATCGCCGCGTACGCACTCAGCCCCATTGATCTAATTCCAGATTTCATCCCCATCATCGGATACCTGGACGATTTCATTCTTATCCCCATCGCCGTAATCCTGGTAGTGCGCCTGATCCCAGAAGATGTGATGGCGGATCTTCGCGCTCAGGCGAGGAAAAAACTTGAACAACCCAAAATCGATAACGTAAAGGTAATTGCCGTTGTGATTGGAATTTGGGGCATTACAATTCTGGGCATTGCCTTGCTTGCAATTTACATAAGCCGATAAAAAAAATTCAGAAATTTGTGGTTAAAAAAAACTGCCGGAATCGCGCATGAGCACGACCAAGCATCGGCGACGACAAAATTACGGAAATTCGCTCAAGGTCATTCGTCAGCGATCGATAAAAAAATCCGGCTTTACACCGAACCTTAGCGTTCCCCGCACATATCGGTAATGAAATTGCGGAGGCCGACGAGACGTTCCAGTTTCAGGCGTTCCGCGGTCAGAACCGACTGCACCTGTGAAACGCTTTCTTCAATGTCAACATTGATGATGATGTAGTCATATTCCGAATGATGGCTCATCTCTTCATTTGCCTTAGCCATCCGTTTCTTCACCACATCTTCGGAATCCTGCGCCCGTGCGAACAGCCGGCGCTCCAGCTCTTCCTTGCTCGGCGGCAGAACAAAAATGCTGACCAGATCATCACGGGCATTTTCCCGAAGCTGCTGAGTTCCCTGCCAGTCCACGTCAAATAATACGTCGCGCCCCTTCGACAGTGCCTCTTCCACCGGTTTTTTAGGTGTGCCGTAATAATTTTCGAATACTTGCGCGTGTTCCAGCATCTCGCCGGCCGCAACCATTGCATCGAAAGCGTTCTTGTCGACAAAGAAATAATCTCGCCCTTCCACCTCGCCCGGACGGGGCGGGCGGGTGGTGGCGGAAACGGACAGGGTCAGGTTTCCGTCCCGCTCCAGTAACGCCTTGGAAATGGTCGTCTTTCCGGCGCCGGAGGGGGATGACAGCACCAGCATCAAGCCGCGGCGCTGAATATCGGTAAGGTTATTCAATGTTCTGCACCTGCTCGCGCAACTGATCAATCGTAGCCTTAAGGTCAAGCCCGATCCGGGTCAGGTCAACATCCGTGGATTTCGAACAAAGCGTGTTGGCCTCGCGGTTGAATTCCTGGCACAGGAAATCGAGCTTGCGGCCAACCGAACCTTCCACATTAAGCAAATCCGACGCCGCAGAAACATGGGCGCCAAGGCGATCGAGTTCCTCGCGAATATCGGCCTTGGTCATCAACAGGGCGGCTTCCTGGGCAAGACGGTCGCCGTTCAGGGCGGAAGCATCTTCAAGAAGCGTCTCTATCTGATTTTTCAGGCGTTCACGGATGGCCTCGGGCTGGGTCGCGGCCACGTCGCCCGCCCGGCGAACACTTTCGGCAATCGAATTCAATTGATCTCTCAATACCTCTTCAAGACGGCCGCCTTCCGCATCGCGCATGGACAGAAGCTGTCCAAGGACGTCGTCCAGGCCCGATAACAGAACCTCTTCCATTTTGCGGCGCGACGCCTCGTCCGGCTCCTCGTCCTCGGTTTCGATGACCCCCCTGAGCGACAAAAGGCCGTCCGCGCTCGGCTGAACCACGTTCGGCACCTTGGCGTGAATGTGAGGCAGAACCGACAGGTAATAATCCAGCACCTCGGTATTGACCCGGTAACCGCCCTTGGGCCGCTCCCATTTGACGGTCAGGTTGAGAAAGATATTACCGCGATGGAATATGCGGATGGCACGATCGCGAGCGGGGACTTCCAGGAACTCGAAACCGGACGGCAGCCGGAACCGGATTTCGCGGCCCTTGCCGTTAACGCTCTTCGCCTCCCACGCCCAGGTGAAATCTTCGGCCTGGCCTTGGGCACGGGCAAATCCGGTCATGGATGAAATGGACAAGGGCTCTCCCGCAATATGATCTTTGATAAAAATAACGTCACCGAACCCTTATAACCTCCGGGGTTGGCGGCAACAAGACGCCGGGAGTAATAACAGAAGGTTCGCCTGGATCGTCCCTCCCGGTCTATAACACACCCATGACCCATTTTGCCAAACCGGCCCGCTCGATTCTCATTACCGGCGCCTCCAGCGGCATCGGCGAAGCCCTGGCCCGTGAATTCGCCGCCCCCGGCGTACACTTGGCCCTCAGCGGACGCAACGCAGGCCGCCTTCAAGCCATCGCCTCCGCCTGCCGGGACCGGGGCGCGGAAGTTGCCGCCGACACGGTGGATGTGACCGACAGGGACGCCATGAACCAATGGATCGCGGATATGGACCGTACCCGTCTTCTGGATCTGGTGGTGGCCAACGCCGGCATTTCGGCGGGATCCGGCGGCCGGGGGGAAAGCGCCGAGCAGGCCCGCGAAATCTTTGCCGTTAACCTGGCGGGGGTCCTCAACACGGTTCTTCCGGCGATTCCCCTGATGCAGGGCCGCAAGACAGGTCAGATCGCCATCATGAGCTCCCTGGCGGGCCTGATCAGCCTTCCGGGTGCGCCGTCCTACGCCGCCTCGAAAGCGGCGGTCAGGAGCTATGGCGAAGCACTGCGGGGATTACTGGCCGAAGACGGCATCCGGGTCTCAGTCATCTGTCCGGGGTTCGTGGAAAGCCGGATCACCGCCAATAACCCATTCCCCATGCCATTCCTGATGAACGCGGCCAAGGCCGCCGGCATCATCCGGCGGGGACTGGAACGGGACAAAGCGCGCATCGCCTTCCCCTGGCCGCTGGTGGCCGCGATCGGCATGCTCAATGCCCTGCCCCTGTCCTGGTCCGGCGCGCTGCTGCGGCGTACGCCCCGCAAAGTCTGACAGGGTTATTCCCGCAGCGAACGCCGAATCCGCCGCCACGTGGCGACATTCCGGTTGTGTTCGGCCAGGGTGCGGGCGAACACGTGGCCACCGGTTCCATCGGCTACGAAATAAAGTTCATCGGTGCGGGCGGGGTTGAGCACGGCGGCCAGGGAATCTCGTCCCGGGTTACTGATCGGGCCGGGCGGCAGTCCCTTGACCAGATAGGTGTTGTAAGGCGACGGCATCTTGAGATCCGCGCGCAAGAGCGCCCGGCTTAACGGCCCCTGCCCTTGCGTCAGGACATAAACTACGGTCGGATCAGATTGCAACCTTATCCCCTTTTCCAGGCGGTTTAGAAATACGCCGGCGATCCGGGGCCGTTCCGACGGAATGCCGGTTTCCTTTTCCACGATGGAAGCCAGAATCAAAGCTTCCCTGGGGGATTTAAAAGGCAATCCGGAGGCCCGCTTGGACCACAATTTTCGCAAGGCATCATCCATGGCAAGGGTCATGCGCTTGACAAGATCCTCTCTGCTGTCGCCATAGGAAAAATGATAAGTCTCCGGAAGAATCGATCCTTCTTCCGGTGAACCGGAAAGCGTCCCCATCAGTCCGTCCGTCAATTTCAGACGCTCGGCCACCTGGAAGGAAGTCAGCCCTTCGGCAATGGTCAGCCTGCGAACAACGGTCTTGCCGACTTGCAGAAGGCTGACAATTTCGCGGGAACTGATCCGCGCG
>JAOUPW010000273.1 GCA_029879665.1 Rhodospirillales bacterium
CCCGGCGTCAAGGTCAGCGTTACCATCGGCAATTCACAGGATATGCTCGACGCCCTCTTGAGCTTTCGCGTTGACGTCGCGGTTCTCGCACAACCCCAGGACGACCCCCGCTTTTTCGCGATGACTTACCGCGATCATCCGGTTATCGCCATGGTCAACCGCGCGCACCCCTGGGCGAAACGGAAAAGCGTGCGCATGGAAAATTTCGAAGGGCAAAAAATGATTTTCCGCGAAGAAGGATCGACCACGCGAAGCGCCTTCGAAACCGCGCTCAACGCTGCCGGGGTTACGCCCAAAGTTGTCATGGAAATCGGCAGCCGCGAAGGCATCTGGGGCGCGGTGGTGCGGGGCATCGGCATCAGCGTGGTCTCGGAAGCTGAATTAGTTCCCCATGAAAAAATTCACACGCTGCGTATCACCGGCGCCGATATTGTCACTTCGGCCCACGTGGTGTGCATGGCGGAACGGCAAAAAAGCCGCCTCATCGGTGCCTTTCTAGGCGTCGCCCACGACCTTTCCGCCAGCGGCAAGGGCAAGCGGCGTAAACGAATGGTGTTGTGAAGGCGCGCCACCGGATTCCCGGTTATCGATAGAAATATTCGACCAGGCTCATGGGCACGGCCGGCACGTAGGTCACCATCATCAGGACAAGAAAGAGAACCCCGATGAAATAAATGTTGACCTTGCTAACTTCCCAGATGTCCGCCTTGGCGACCGAACAAGCGGCAATCAGGACCGAAGCCACTGGCGGAGTCTGCTGACCGATTCCCAAATTGAGGGTAACGATCAATCCAAAATGGATGGGATCAATACCGGTCGCGGTCACCAACGGCATGACGATGGGGACAACCAGAATGATGGCCGCCGCCGAATGCAGGAATAAACCGATAACCAGGAAAAACACATTGAGCAAGGCCAGGATAATGTATTTGTTGCTAGTCAAGTCGCTGATGGATTGAGCCAGTTTTTGTGGAACTTGCGCTTCGGTCAGAAACACACCGATCAGGACGGATGCGGCGACCAGTAACATCACTACGGCGGTTTGCACTCCCCCCTCGATGATGGCGTCCTTCAGGTGCGCCCAATCCAGTTCCCGATAAATCAGTCCAATGACTAGGGCGGAAACCACCGCCAGTCCCGCTCCTTCGGTAGCCGTAACGAAACCACCGAAGATTCCGCCCAGAATAATAAGCGGAAGCGTGAAGGCAAGTGCCGCCTCCTTGAAAGTCAGCCACAGGCGGCACAGTTGGAAGGTTTCCTCGACCGGATAGTTGTAACGCCGGGCGAACCAGTAACTGACGACCATCATCAGAAAACCGCCAAGCACCCCGGGAATGATACCGGCGACGAACAACTGGACCACGGAAGATTGAGACATCACGGCGTAAAGGATCATGGGAATCGACGGCGGTATGATCACGGCAAGGGTTGCCGATGACGACATTACGGCAGCGGCGAATGGCGCCGGATAGCCGCGTTTCTTCATGGCCGGAATCAGGATGGAGCCCATGGCCGCGACATCGGCGACGGCGGATCCTGATATTTCCGCGAAAAACATGGAGGTGCCGGTCGTAATCATGGCCAACCCTCCCCGGATAAAACCAAACAGGGCCGAGGCAAAGGCAATCAGACGCCGGGACAGGCCGCCGGAATTCATGATCGCGCCAGCGAGGATAAACAGAGGAATGGCGATGAGGGGAAACTTGGTCGCCCCGTCCATCATCACGAGGGCCAAATTGGGCAGAATATCCGGACCCTGGACAAGAAGCATGGCAACGGTGGTCACCACCGCCAGGGCGACAGCGATCGGCACATTGATCAAGACCAGGGCGACAAGTCCCAAGAACATAAGCGCAAAGGTCATGGCTCAACGCCCTCCGTGGGCGCATGCGCGATCCCCCGCCTTGCTTCTTCCAGCATTTCAGGAAGTGTCAAAACTTGGGCGATCACGAACAGGGCCGAGCCGATAGGAATAACGGACTGGCTGAATTGGGCCGAGACTTCCGGCAGGCTGATCAAGGTTTCGCCTTCGATCACCAGAAGAACTTCGTACCCGACCCAGCCGAGTAAAACAAAAAAACCGATAACGATGGTTTCGGCCACGAGGACCATCACAACCCTTAAACGGGGCTGCATGGCGTTGATCAGGCCCGGCACGCCGATATGAGCCCGCTTCAAGGCGGCAAGCGCAGCCCCGTAATAGGTCAGCCAGGCCAGCATGATCGAGGCGACTTCGTCATACCAGGCAAGAGAAGAGCCCGCCCAACGAAAGCCGACCGCGATGATCACGATGCCCGCGAGGCCGACCATAAGGGTTATTGTGATCACTTCCAGAAACCGCTCGAAATTCTTTCTGGAACGTTCGAAATGGGCTCGTGTCACGAAACTACCGATCAAGATTGAAAAAGATCAAAAATTTACCGCCCCCCTGAAAAATATTCCGGGGGGCGGCACAAACTTCAGGCTCGATTAATTTGCCAGACCCAAGGCATGATCAACCAGATCTTTACCGCCTTTAACCGTTGAAGCAAACTCAGCATAGATCGGCTTGCTTGCTTCAATGAAGGCTTTTTTATTGGCAGTATTCACCTTAATTCCGCCGGCTTTGAGTTCGGCAAGAAGACTCGTTTCCAAATCGGCGGCCGTTTTGTAGACATAGCCTTGTGTTTCATTTGCCGTTTCAACGAGCACCTTGCGCACGTCGGCGGGAATCTTCTGCCAGTGCACAGAACTGACCGTCACATAGGCCGGCGTATAAACATGGCCGGTGATGGACAGATACTTCTGCACTTCCTGGAACTTGGCGCTGGCGATCTGGGCATAGGGGTTTTCCTGACCGTCAAAGGTGCCGGTTTTCAGGGCGACGAAAACTTCTGAAAAGGACAGCGGCGCGGGATTGGCGCCATAGGCCTTGAACATCTTGACCCGCCAAACCGATTTCGGGGTCCGGAGCTTGATCCCCTTCAGGTCGGAGGGAACATTGATGGGATGTTTGTTGTTGGTAATGTGACGAAAACCGTTTTCCCAGACACCGATGATCTTGAACCCTTTTTTCTCGGCAAGCGGAAACAGTTTGGGGCGCAGGATTTCCTTTTCTATCTTAGCCATATGGGCGCGGTCTTTGACCAGATAGGGCATATCAAACATGCCGAATTCATTCACCTGAGACGCCATCACCGACGATGGCAGGGCGAATGTGATGGTTCCCAGCTTTAGCTTCTGAAGAAGCTCCTTGTCCTTGCCAAGCTGACTGGAGCCAAAGACCACGACCTTGGCTTTTCCTGCAAGCTTGGCGTTGGCCAGCTTCGCGAATTCGTTGGCGGAAGCCTCAAACAAGGACCCCGGCGCTCCGACATGACCGAATTTGAGTTCAAGTTCCGCTGCCAGAGCTTGAAAAGAGAAACCACCGGCAACTATGGCAACACCGGCTATTTTTAAGATGTTAATCGGAAACATAATTGCATCCTCCCTTGCTATTATTGCGTGGCTTAAGCCCTTCTTTTTATCAATTGAACCCAGAGCTTCTCGGCTCCGAAAAACCAACTGTAACCCACAGAAAAGCCCCCGTCACTATATCAGTAGCGACGGGGGCCAATAGGATAAATACGTTCCCGGGACTTGGCTCAGGCCGCCTTTTTGGACTTGGCCAGGTAATCCAGCGCCGCGCCGATGCCGCCCTTGGCGTTGTGCAGGCCGATCAAGTCCAGGCCCATCTCAACGCCAGTCAGGGCGCCTGTCAGGGTGAGGTCGTTGAGATCGCCCAAGTGACCGATGCGGAAAACCTTACCGGCCAATTGGCCCAGGCCGGAGCCCAGTGACATGTCGAAGTTTTCCAGCACCACCTTGCGGAATTCGTCGGCGTTACGACCTTCCGGCATGCGTACGGTAGTCACTGAGTTGGAATATTCGTCCGGGTTGTCGCACTGGTTTTCCAGGCCCCAGGCAGAAACCGCGCGCCGGGTCGCTTCGGCGAGGCGGGCATGACGGGCAAACACGTTATCCATACCCTCTTCCGAAAACATCTTGAGCGCTTCCTGAAGGCCGTACAGCAAAGTCGTTGCTGGGGTATAGGGGA
>JAOUPW010000274.1 GCA_029879665.1 Rhodospirillales bacterium
GCCTCGGATGCGCCGGAATGTCCAAGGCTTACGGCAAGCCCGATGATGCGCAATCCATTGCAACGCTAGAATATGCCCTTGAGCGGGGGATTACCTTACTTGATACCTCGGATGCCTACGGTAACGGCAAAAACGAGGAACTGATTTGCACGGCCATCAAAGACAACCGCCATAAGGTGGTTATTGCCAGCAAATTCGGCAATATCCGTCCACCTGGCGGCGGTCGGGCCGAAAACGGGCGGCCCGACTATGTTCCCCAGGCCTGTGAGGCCAGCCTCAGGCGACTCGGAACGGATGTGATTGACTTGTATTACCTCCACCGGGTTGATCCAAAGGTTCCGATTGAGGATACGGTTGGGGCCATGGCGCGCCTGGTGGAAGAAGGGAAGGTCCGTTACCTGGGACTATCCGAAGCCGGGCCGGAAACGCTTCGCCGTGCTCACGCCACGCATCCTCTGACCGCCATACAGACGGAACTTTCCCTATGGAGCCGGGACAGCGAGCGCGAGATTCTACCGCTCTGCCGTGAACTCGGGATTGGATACGTCGCCTATGCCCCGCTGGGCCGGGGGTTTCTTACGGGAACGATCCGAGTCCCCGAGGATTTGCAGAACGGGGACCGGCGTCACGACCACCCTCGCTTTTATCGCGAAAATCTAGAGAAAAACAATGTCTTACTTATGTCTCTTGATGTTCTTGCTGAGGCAAAGGGATGCACGCCGGCGCAGATAGCCCTGGCTTGGGTTTTGGCGCAAGGGGAGGACATCGTGCCCATTCCGGGAACCAAAAGGAGTCACATACTTGACGAAAACATTGCCGCAGTTGAATTGACTCTTACCGCAAAGGAACTGGAGCAGCTGGATCGTGCTTTCGCCCCGGGATCCGCCGCCGGATCGAGATATCCCGACGAAATAATGCACCGTCTGGGCAGATAAATTTCATTTCTTAATTTAAAACCTTTAAATCAATTCATAACATTTTGATGCATAATCTTTTTTGATTTATGCATAAATATGTATTTATTACATAAAATTTTATATAAATTTATATCAAATAAAACTCAAATATATATATTATTTAATCAATAATCAGTCTAGTTTTGGTTATTATTGTATGATTTATATTTAGTTGACCTTTTCTTTTGTTTCTAATATTTTCTAATTACTACTCTGTTAATGCGTTTTTAATGATGCCTTCATTTCAATGTCATTAATACGCTGCATCAGAGATGCAACCGTGCTTCAAGGGGTTGAGGCACATAGGTCACGGGGAACACGGGGAAAGGCAGCGATGCACGCGCGGCCTGAATAGAGCTTAGGACGATGCCGAAAGGATGATGCAGGATGTTGATATTTAATTCTAAGAACGAAACCGATACCAAGCAGCAAGAGGATAAGTCAGCTGACAACCTAAAGTCAGCCATGGCGGATAACATCCCGATGCAGGTTCTTGTTTTTTCGTCTCAGAAAGGCGGATCAGGTAAAACCACCCTGTGCGGCCAGCTTGCGGTTCAGGCTGAACTGAGCGGCGCCGGCCCGGTCGCAGTCGTAGATGCCGACCCGCAGGGCAGCCTGGCGGATTGGTGGAACGTCAGAAAATCCGATACCCCCGTTTTCGTGAAGACCAACGTCGAGGACCTTCATAACGATCTTCGTGAGCTTCGCCTTAGCGGTGTACGCCTGGTCTTTGTCGATACCCCGCCGGCGGTGACCGACACGATTGAGCAAATTGTCTCACATGCTGATCTTGTTGTGGTTCCGACCCGGCCCAGTCCTCACGATCTTCGCGCCGTGGGCGCCACACTGGATATTATCGAATGCCAGGGCAAACCGTTAATCTTTGCCGTCAACGGCGCGACTGCGCGCGCACGAATCACAAGCGAAGCCGCCATTGCCCTGTCGCAGCATGGTACGGTTGCGCCGGTTACGGTTCATCACCGAAACGACTTTGCTACCAGCATGGTCGACGGCGGTTCGGTGATGGAAGTAAACCCCGAGTCGCGATCAGCAGCGGAAATCACTGAACTCTGGAAATACATTGCCTCCCGTCTGGGCAAGGTGGAACGCCGGGCTCAACAGGTTCCGTTCGATGGCATTGACCGTCGGCATCCGAGCAAAGGAAAGGAATTTGACGAAGTGAGCAGGCCGGCAACGTTTGGCCGCCGCGTCACGGATAGACAACCTTCTCAGGAACCATTGCAGGGATCTATGCCGCAAGGGCCCAATGAAGGAGCAGCCGAAGAACCCGCACAGAGACATTCTTTTAAAGCGGTGGGAGAATAACCACATGATGCATATCAAAACTACGGCGCGGAATGGCCTCTTCGCTCAAAAGGGGGATGCGGCACCTGCTACTTCCAGTACATATGGCAAGAAGGCATCCGCACTTTCAAACGCGGAATCGATAAGCCCTTCAGTAACGGACGGCGAAGGTGCGGGACTCGCAGGTCTCATTCGCCGTCGTCATATAAATGATTCGGCTCGACCGAAAAGCATTGTCTTACCGTCGCAGGACAACAGGCCCGCAATAAATCCGGAAGTTTCCAATCCGGTCGTGACCCTTGTCCCCAATGCTGCACCGGAACAAAAAGTTGTTCAAAAAATACCGGTTCAGAAATCTATTAATACGCCGCCCCAGGTTACCACAGGCACGGGTCGCTATCAGTTGACGGTCAGGATTGATTTAAACGACTACAACCGGTTTAAATCAATCGTGCATAATGCCAGAAAGACAAACCAAGAAATCCTAGAGGAGGCCGTTCTGGAGTATCTTGATGCGCGTTCACCCAGGAACGCCTCTGACGAAACATCCGAAAATATCAAGAAACCCGGTAAAATTAGTGGAATTTCGGATCTCATTACCCGGACGTTTTCTTAAAAAAACGAACATCTTTTCTTCCCATGCCGCGGGGCTATCCATTGGATAGCCCCGCTTTTGTTTTGTATGCTATTATCCGCTCATTAAACTGATGCGAAGGAATCAAAAAGGTGTCGTCTGCCATTAAAGTAGAAATTTCTCCTGGTGAATTAATCGACAAGATAACTATCCTGGAAATCAAGCTTGATCGTATAGAGGATGCGGGCAAAATCAGGAATATTCGGATCGAACTGGATACCTTGTCCGAAGCCAGGAACACGTCGGTCCGTTCTTCCCCCGAGCTTGAAAAACTTACCGCCGAATTAAAATCCGTAAATGAAGCCTTGTGGGAGATCGAGGACGACATCCGGGCATGTGAGCGGAACAAGGATTTCGGGGCGGTGTTCATTGAACTCGCACGCTCAGTTTACATGAGAAATGATGACCGCTCCCGATTCAAACGACAAATTAATGAGTTGTTGGGTTCACACCTAATTGAGGAAAAATCCTACGCGGCTTATTGAGCTGAGGGATTTTTTCTTTTTCCATGATCAAATCTTTTCAAATCCTTGATTTTTTTCATGCCACCTTGAGAAAGAGGCAGCCGAGGGCGGTTTCTGCGTCCGGTGTTCTGCTGGTGGCGGCAGGTGGTTTGGGGGATACGGTACTCTTGAGCCTTGTTCTCAACCGCTTTGCTGAACTTGCCGGTGCAGGCGATGCCGTAACCGTTCTCATTCGACGCGAGTCTAAAAAAATGGATTTTTTGTTCCCGGACAACGTGAATGTTCTGGCCGTGGATTTTGCCCGCTTTCATTCCAATCTCGCCTACAGATGGAACATATCCCGCACCCTTTATAACAATAATTACCGATTGGTCGTTTCCGTCGATTTTCTTCGCCATCCCTATCTTGATGAAGCCATGATCCGGGCCTGCCGCGCCCCGGAATCGATGGCCATGATTCCACGCCCGTGGCCCAAATACGACCGGCAACTCCGGCACAATCAGTCTATATTCAACCGCCTTTTTGACAGTGGTCCCATCCATATGGACAAGGTCGTTCGCTGGGCCCGGTTTGCAGACTGGCTGACGGGCCGCACCCGTCCGCCGCCCATGGTTTACTTGCCATCTGAAAAAGCAGCTACGGAAACGGACAGGGAAGGAGGGCCGGTGGTGATCCAGCCCTTTTCGGCTGTCGGAGCGAAACAGCTTCCCGCG
>JAOUPW010000275.1 GCA_029879665.1 Rhodospirillales bacterium
AGAAGGTTATGGGCTGGTTCGTTGGCCAGATCATGAAAGCTACGGGCGGCAAGGCCAATCCCGGCGCGGTCAACAAGCTGTTGAGGGAAAAGCTGAAGGGGTGATACTTTAACTGTAAGGAGAATTTTTCCGTTCATCGGGTTCGGCAAGAAAACCTATTCCAACGATTAGCGGATGCTTCTCATACAAAAACGCACCACGAACCGTGATGCGTCTGAAAGGGGGAACACCCCCCTACGCGTCTGTTTCAAAGAACGCGCAATCGATAGCAAAATTTTAGGCTTTAGGCCTTCGCCCTGCGGCCAACCTTGTCCCTGCGGATCTGTCCGGAACGCCGTTCTTCCGTAACCACGAATCGCCAAGCGTTCATGACGAGACGCCTGTCGGAAAAATTGCGCCGGTCGGATGATCGGCGACGGTCACCGAAGGTCTTCGCGGTCTCTACAATTGCTGCGGAAGCGTATTCGTCACTACCATAGATTGTTTCATGAATATCCATTGGCCTTCGCCTTGCTCTAAAATTTCAAAAAAACTAGTTTTTACTTTGTAATTTTTTCACTGACCTACTTATTATTATCCGGGTTTATTAGAATAATGTGAACAGTATACTAATATTCTGGATGTAAATAGAAGGTCTAAAATCATAAAAATCCATTAAGTAACGGATTGAAAACTAATAATTATTTTCATTTAGCCTCGAATCGGCCTCAATTTTTAATTCGAGCCCGGCTCAATTCAACCCCGGGCGGAACCTGCTTGCTTGTAGGGATTTTGACGGCTATGTAAGGGGCCACGGAAGGGTGGGTGAGTGGCTGAAACCAGTGGATTGCTAATCCGCCGTGCTCCTATAAGGGGTACCGAGGGTTCGAATCCCTCCCCTTCCGCCACAATATGGGCCTCCTGTCTACTTGCTTTATTTTGGAGTTGGTCATTGCAAGCCATTCAATGGAGAAAAGATTTTGAAACGGGGATCATGTCCATTGACCATGAACATAAAACCCTGATCGCGTCCATAAACGAGTTTTGCAACCAACTCGAAACCGACAACACTGAAGAGGAAATCCTAAAGCACTTAGGCGGAATCCATGCTTTGGTCGAAGCGCATTTCGCCCTTGAAGAACATATCATGGCGGATACCCGCTACGAAGGATTTTCAGATCACAAACAAGATCACGACCGATTGTTAGATGAAATACTTGATATTATGGACAAGGTGCACGCCAAGGAAACCCTGGATTATAAATCTGCCCTTGGAACAATTGTAACAAACTGGTTCGCCACACATTTCAGCACCCTGGATAAAACATTCCATTTGCAGGCCCATGGCGGCAACAAGACCTCTACTTAAAATAGATTTCTTTCTTGTCCTTATGTAGCCCGATTACCAAAGACTGACCGGGCTTAAGCATAATGCGTTTGTCCGTTTTAAAAACGTACTCTTGGCCGCCATCGTCGCTAACCCAGACAGAAAACAGATGCTCTCCTGAAGAAACCAGGAAAGTTTCATAAAAAGTCGAAGATCCGTCACTTGATAAGCCGGATGGTTTTTCCGTAGCCTCAAAAACCTGATTACCGTCTATCTCAAACTTTACCATAACCGGCCATCGTTCGCGGGGACAGGAAATGGATTTCCGCATATTCGGAGCCAGTTCCGATAGTTCTTTTGACGTTCTTTTATGGCATTCCCCTTTGCGCTTTCCAAAATGACTCAAGCTTAACTTGATAAGAGCTTCATCCGGATTAGCCCGCTGATAGACAGGGTTATTTGACAAATAGGTGATAAAAGCAGCGAACAACAGATAGAAAACCGCCTGACCAACCCAACCAAGAGGCGTAATACTTTTTTCTTTTTTTCCTGCAGGGGGAAATCGCTTTATTTTCGACTTTCTTTCCTTTTCAACCCCTTCCCTACGACGACGCTCCGCCTTAATTTCCGGCGGCGGGTTGATTAGGTTCTTGAGGCCGAAATTGTATAATACAAGAAAAAAGATCGGTCCGAAGACAAGCAGAGGCACCAGATAGAAAATGGGAATTCCGTATATGTTCATTTTCCGGCCTTCCCCGTCATGTCCTTAAGAGAACCTCGAAATTCTTCCAGGTTCTTAGTCAGGGATACCATATCTGTGGCGTCCGCCCACGAGACATAGACACGGTTCCGCTGTACCCGCTCACGCAGGTAGGGATCGCGCACGCTTGCGATCCGATCGTCCGTCCACCGGTTTCCCTGGCGTTCATAGCATCCATTTTCGCGGCAGCCGGTGATTAATACCCCATCCATGCCGCCGCGGCTTATGGCGAAGTCGATAAATGACGGTGGTAGCATACCGATACAAGGCAGGCTGAGGGCCTTCACACCTGGCCGTTCGAGCGCCTTAACATCAACTCCATGGTGACAGCCGAATACCATAACCTTGGCTTCCACATCGGATTCGCCCGCGTGTTGCATGGCTTTGACCGCATCATTTCTGACCCTGACCAGAGGAAAACCGGGGAGGTCTATTCCCGTCACCAGTTCTTCCGTTTGTCGGAACGGGGTTGAAACAGGGCATGACCCGACGCAAATTCCGCATGACGTACAAAGGTCCGGATCAACAAATGCTTCTCGCTCATAAGGGCGGCCATCGGTCCTGGGGCGCATGGATACGGCACCAAATGGGCAGTCTTCAAAACAGCGCGTACAGCCATTGCATTTATCAAGGTAAACTACCGCCGTTTTAGGTTTTTTCATCGGCGGCAACCAGGGCATCAACGCAACCAACAGGGAGATTCCACCCGCCATCCCCCAAAGCGGGCCCGGCCCCCATCGATCATAGAGCGGATAAAATAACATATAAAACCAGTCGAGATTAAATACTGCGGGATAAATCTCGAGGTCGGCTTCGGCATGACTAGCCACCGGCACTGCCACCGAAAGAACCGTCAACGAGATAAGGACGCCTATGGCCAGCCCGCGGGGAGGGTTAATTTTAGGTTGGCTCACTCGAAGAACATGAATCCACATAATAAAAAGAAGAAAGAGGGGCGCAAAAATATGCATGAAAACCAGTAACGTGAAAAAACGGTCTGTCAGGCTGGTATTATCAAGGAAGTTGTTGGCAATGGGTTCACCGAAAATTCCCAACCAATCAATCCATTCCATCGAGGCGATGGCGATATACTGAGCCAGTTGATCCCAGACCAGCCAATAACCGCTAATGCCCGAGGTATAGAGAAACCAAATGATCGGTACACCCGTAAACCAGGCAAACCAGCGCGCACCCCGATAACGGTCCATAATGAATTCCCGGGAGAAGTGAAGCGCCATGGTGACGACCATGGCATCCGAGGCATAACGATGTAGGCTGCGCATAACGCCAGCCAGATACCATTGATCCCGGGTCATGTATTCAACGGAACCATAGGCGCCGGAAACAGTCGTTTCAAACAGGATAAAAACGTAAATTCCGGTTGCTGCGACGATCCAGAATAGAAAAAAAGTGATCGTGCCCAATTGACGAATCGGATTCAGCCTACTGCCGAAGCTACGGTCAAAAACCGCCTCGATGCGTAGCAATGAATTCAATAGAGAACGGCGGATGGCTTTCAACAAAAAGGTTGCTCCCTTGACCGGATTAGAGGTCAGGGCCGATCATAACCGGCCCCATGTTTCCTATGCTGTTTATCAGTGATCGATAGCCGACGCCACCTTGACGGGGGTCAAAGAATGGAAAAATTAAGCGGGGGTAGAACCGGCAGAAGGGGTTTTTTTGCGCCGCTTTCTGCCCCGCCACAATTCCCTTGCCAAGAATGACCCCAGGGCGATGAGGAAAGTCGCACCCACGATCAAGCGAATAAATATGCTGTAATCAAATCTGTATCTGTCCAGCGCCGGGTCATAGATCGTGCAAAATAACCGCACCTTTTTGATTAGATCCTCCAAACTGGCATAGGGCGTGGAAGTTCCGAATACGATCCGTTTTAGAGGATCAACCAATAATGGGGTATTGAAACTTGCGCCATAGACTTGAGTTTGAACTATTCCATCGGAGTCAATGACCGTAACCTGATCAAGATGATCAAATCCTTTTGTT
>JAOUPW010000276.1 GCA_029879665.1 Rhodospirillales bacterium
CTTGCTTCTGGTCAATGATCTGAAGGGAATTTCCGCCAGGGGCGTTCTCCGCCCGGCGGCCGAGGGGCGCGGCGCCTCCGAACTCTACGTCAAGGTCGATTATAAACTCTATGATTTTTCCACCAAAGTGGATAACCGGGGGTCGAAATATACCGGCACCATGATGGGAACAATTTCGGCGGGGCTGAATTCCATGCTCGGATTGGGGGAGCATCTTTCCGTAACGTCAAAGGTGTCTACGTCGGACCCCAGGGAACTGAAATCGATCGATCTTACCTATGGGATGCCTTTGGGCGACAGAGGACTTAACGTCACAATCGCGGGCGGGTTCAGTTATTCAATTCCCGGTTTTACCCTCAGAGACCTGAGCGTCAGAACCAACACCGCCTACGGCGAATTTGATCTTTCCTATCCGTTCATCCGAACCCGGGAGGAAACCTTGACCGGGTCCTTGGGCTACACTCACCGGGACACCACCGTCGAAATGCTGGGCGAAAGGTTCAGCCGCGACAGGTTGCGCATGGGCCGCGCCGCGATGGGGTATACCAACCGGGGATTCCTCGGCGGTGTTACCGCCCTGAATCTGGATATGACGCAGGGGCTTCCCGTTTTCGACGCAACCGACCCCGATGCCGGAACCATGTCCAGGGCCGACGCCAAAACTTCCTTTACGAAATTCGGTCTCTCGTTTGCGCATGCCCGTCAGCTGTTTTACGGGGTCGGTGTGTTGCTAAGCGCTACGGCCCAGTATTCCATGGATCCGTTGCCGTCATCGGAAGAGTACACGGTCGGCGGCGCGAGTTTCGGGCGGCCCTATGATGAAGGGGAAATATCGGGCGAACATGGCGCTGCTGTATCAATTGAGTTGAGCCGGGTTTTCCGGTTCGAGAATCCTTATATTTCATCCGTCCGGCCTTATTGGTTTTATGATTTTGGAGTTGCCTGGGATGACCAAACGGAATCCTCCGCCGGCGGCAGGTCCTCCCTTGCGTCATCGGGCTTCGGCGTCAGCGCAGATTTCATTTACGGCCTGAAAATGAGCGCTGAATTCGCCCGGCCTCTGACGCGGGTGCCCGTCACAACATCCAAATTACACGATGGCGACCGCTATTCCTTCAGCCTAGGCGTTGATTTTTAAACAAGCTGGGTCCGTTTCGAATTTATCCGGGGTCCTCCTCTGTGCTGCTCTTTAAAACATTAAGAATTTAATGATGTTCTCCTGATATCTTCCACCAGGGGATTTGTCGTAAGGCCTGGGGGAGGTCGTAGGAAAGGAGCGGGACGTTGCTATTGAAGGGACGGCCTCAACGAATTCAGATCAGATGCCTGCGCAAGGGCGCGGTGGCGTTGGCGGCAGTTGCCTGGGCGATGTCCGGGCCGGTGGCGCTCGGTAATCCCAAGGACCCGAATGTGGCTTCCGGCGGGGTGACTTTTTCAGAAACGGAAAACCGTCTCGATATTTATCAGTCCACCGCCAAGGCGATTATCGATTGGCGCAGTTTTTCCATCGGCGCCGGAGAAATCACCCAGTTTCACCAGCCATCCAGCAGTTCCCTGACGTTGAACCGGGTGCTTGGTCCTGATCCGTCCCACATATTTGGTTCCCTGATCGCCAATGGTCAAATCATGCTGATCAATCCCAACGGTATCCTGTTCGGGCTGGGATCAAGGGTAGATGTTGCGGGTCTGGTGGCGACAACGGCGAATATTCGAAACGAGGATTTCCTTCAGGATCTATATAAGTTTGAACTGCCGTCCGGTCTGTCTGGGGCATCAGTTGTCAATGAAGGTGAAATTAGCATCGCCGATGCTGGGTATGCCGCCCTGGTCGCGCCGTCGGTTAGAAACTCAGGTGTGATTTCCGCGAACCTCGGCAAGGTCACTCTCGGCGGCGCTGAAACGTTCGCTCTGGATTTCTATGGCGATAACCTGGTCTCCTTTCAGGTCGGGGTCAGCGAGACGCCTCCAAATTCAAATGGCGGACAGGACGGCAACGCGGTCCCGGCGTTGGTGCAGCATGACGGCGAAATCCGCGCCGACGGCGGCCGGGTCGTGCTGGCGGCCAAAAATATCGGCGCCGTGGTACAAAGCGCGGTCAACATGGATGGCGTCATCCGTGCCAATACGCTGGAACGGATCAACGGCGAAATCGTTATAGGTGTCGAGGGCGCGGGCGACGCAATTGTCACCGGTTCGATCCTCGCCCGCGGGGATGGCGCGGGGGAGACCGGCGGCACGGTCGATATCACGGCAGACCGGGTCGGATTGTTGGGGCATGCCCTGATCGATGTTTCGGGTGTTGCCGGCGGCGGCACGGTGCGGGTCGGCGGCGATTACAAGGGGGAAGGGGAGCTGCGCACCGCACAGGCGACGGTGATGGCGGATACGGCGGCCATCCGGGCCGATGCGCTTATCCGCGGCGACGGTGGACGTGTCATCCTGTGGGCGGACGGCACGACCCGGTTTTATGGAGCCGTCTCGGCGACCGGCGGCTCTGAAGGGGGCAACGGCGGTTTTGTCGAAACCTCAGGCAAGGAATTCCTGGAAGCCTATGGCAGCGTCGACGCTTCCGCAGAAAATGGCGCGGCGGGGCAATGGCTGCTGGATCCGCGCAACGTGGAAATTACCGGCGCCACCGCGAACGGCGCCTTTGATTCCGGCAGCCCAAACGTTTTCACTCCCACCGCCGATACCGCCACCATTGATGTCGCCGCCATCAATACCAGCCTGAATGGCGGCACCAGCGTTACCGTTAACACCGGCGCCACCGGCGCCCAGGCCGGCGACATTACCGTTACGTCCGCTGTATCAAAAACCGCCGGCGGCAATGCGACCCTGACCCTGACCGCCGCCGGCGCCCTTACCGTCAACAACACCATTTCATCGACAACGGGGGCCCTGAACGTGACCGCCACGGCGGGCGGCGCCGTCAACGTCAATTCGGCGCTTACTTCCAATGGCGGCACCGTCACCCTGTCCGGCACCGGCGTCACTTTCGCCGCCGCCGGCGATATCACGTCGGCGGGCGGCAACATTCTGGTCACCGCGACGACCGGCAATTTGGCCATGAACGCGGGAACGACCTTCGATTCCGGCAGCGGTCGGATCGAGGTGGAATCCACGCTCGGCTCCATTACCACCGGGGTTTTGACTTCGACCAGTACCGCGACCACGTCGTTTGCCGAGGCTATTCGGCTGGAATCGTTTACGGGTCTTTTCTTTCAGTCCGCCATTACCGCCAACGGCAATATTGTCTTCCATCCCTTAAAAACGGCATTCGCGCCAACGGTGACGGCGGCGGCCGGTCTTTCTCAGGTTACCGCCGGCAACATGTTCTATTTCGGCCGCACCGACGGGACCAGCGCCTACGTACTTCAAGCCCAGACCTTCAATAGCCCGATCACGTTTCTTAACGGCGCCGATATCACCGTCAGCGGCACCCTCACAAACGCCACCGCATCCGCCACAACGGCCATCAATGCGGGCACCGGCAAGGTGAATTTCACCGGCGGGGGCACCCGGATTAGCAATAATGGCGGCGCCATCAACATCCTGAGCCGCCTTGACCTGGACGGCAGCGCCTATACCCTGACCTCCGGAAATGGCAGTGTATCCTTGGCCAGTGTAGTGGATTCCTCTGGCACCGGGTCCACGCTCACGGTCAACGCCGGCACTGGCGGCGTCAGCACAAGCGGCAGCTACAATATGGGCGGAACCGCGCAAGGAACCCTGACCGTAACCGGATCATCCATCAATACCGGCACGGGCCTGACTGCGGGAACCGTGACCCTCAACGGCAATGCGTCGGGAAGCGGCCTCAACGTCGGCGCCCTGACCATCACCGGCGTAGGCGCCAACATGTATGGTTTCGTCAACGGGGAGAACGGACAAAACGCGGCCATCGCCACCACCATGCCTGATGCCGATACTCATCTGATCAACGACTGCTGGATCAGCGGCTGCCTGCCCCCACCCTCGGCGACCGTCGCCGCCATTGACAGCGTTTCATCTCCGTCGACAACGTCGACGTCGACGTCGACCACTACCACTACCACCACCAC
>JAOUPW010000277.1 GCA_029879665.1 Rhodospirillales bacterium
TACGGCCGTGATGTAGTTGGTGAGCGCGTCCAGCCACACGTACATGATATGGGCGTCATCGCCGGGGACGGGAATGCCCCATTTGAAGGTGGTGCGGGAAACAGACAAATCATGAAGGCCGCCCTTGACGAAACTGATCACTTCGTTGCGGCGGGACTTGGGAGCGATGAAATCCGGATTGTCGTCATAGAACTTCAGCAAACGGTCTCCCCATTCAGACAGCTTGAAGAAATAACTGGGTTCTTCGACCCATTCCACTTCTGCCCCCGAGGGCGCGATTTTCTTGCCGTTTGGTCCCTGGGTCAGCTCGCTTTCCGTGTAAAACGCCTCGTCACGGACCGCATACCAGCCGGCATAACTGCCGAGTTCGATGTCTCCATTTTCGAGCAGCCGCTTCCATAAATTCGTGCACGACGTTTTGTGGCGCTCTTCGGTGGTGCGGATAAAATCGTCATGGCTGAAATTCATGGCCTGGGCCAGGTCCCGGAAATTCTGGGAAACCTCGTCGGTAAAGGCCTGCGGGTCCATGCCCTTGGCCTGGGCCGCTTTTTCCACTTTCTGGCCGTGTTCGTCGGTGCCGGTCAGGAACTTGACGTCAAACCCGTCGAGCCGCTTGAACCGGGCCAGCACGTCGCAGGCCAGCGTCGTATAGGCATGGCCGATATGCGGGACATCATTGACGTAGTAGATGGGTGTCGTGATGTAATAGGGCTTGGGACGGGACATGCGGGGTTAAAGTCTCCGAAAAAACCGGTTGGGCGCTCCGGTCAGGTACGAGCCGCGTTTTCCAGGGTCAAGAAAACGTTGAGTACGACCTGTTTCCTGTCCAGGTTTGCGCTGTCCGCCCTTGATAGCAGACGGTTGATCTTTTCCCACACCTCCAGCCATCGATCAAGGCTGGCGGATTGAGCGATGCGGTTCAGCAGGGCCCATTCTTCTTCCGTTACCCCTTCTCCGGCGGCGGTCTCTTTCCGGGCCGCGCACTGGATCAAACGGCCCAGCCACCAGCGCAGAAGGTCGGAAACGGCCTGGAACGAATCATCGGCGCCGGCCCTGGCGAGCCGGGAGCCCAAGTCATCCAGCGCAGGAATATCCAGGCGGGGCAAGGTATCCAGAAGCCCCACCAGATCGTGATACAGGCTCAGCCCCCCTTCCGCGCCCAGATTCAGGGCGCGGCCGATGCTGCCTTCGGACAGACGGGCCAGTTCCGACGCATCCGAAAGGGAGAGCCCGGGAGCGTATTTCAGCGCCAGATCGGCCACCGTCGCCGTTTTAAGGGGCCTGAGCCTGAGCTTTCGGCACCTGGACCGGATGGTCGGCAACAGGCGGCCGGGATTATGACTGACCAGCAACAGCAGGGCCTGGGCGGGGGGCTCCTCAAGCATTTTGAGGACCGCATTGGCGGCATTGCGGTTGAGTTCATCGGCGCTATCGATGACCACCACCCGCCAGCCGCCTTCCGCCGCCGTCAGGCGGAGAAAGGATCCGATCCCGCGAACGTCGTTAATGACAATTTCGGTCCTGAGTTTTCCCCGTTCGTTAAGAGCGCACTCCACGCTCAACAGATCCCCATGCCCCCCGGCGGCGACACGGCGAAAGACGGGGTCATTCGGGGAAACATAAAGACTGTCCGGTTGATCGTTCGGAAGGCCGTCACCGAAGAGAGCGCTGCGGGACGCCCCCTCCCCCTTGCCCCGGGAAAGCACGAACCGGGCAAAACGGTAGGCCAGGGTTGCCTTGCCGATGCCGCGGGGCCCGGAGATGATCCAGGCATGAGGCATGCGCCCGGACAAATAAGCATCGAGAAGAATACGCTCCGCATCCTCCAATCCGATCAGATCCGGATTGGCGCGGGGCTCGGGCCACTCTTCCGTCAGATCCGGGGCCAAATCCTCGTTCATGGCAGGGGCGCTCCCAAGCGGACCCGGACCAAAGCCTGTATCCGGTTCTGGACTTCGGTGATCCCGTCCGACGCGTCGAGGACGGCGCAGCGTTCCGGTTCCCGCCCGGCGATATCCAGAAACCCCGCCCTGAGTCGCTGATGAAACTCCAGGTTCATGCGCTCATAGCGATCTTCCTCGCCGGCGGTGGCCCGTTTCAGGCCTACTTCGGGTGGAATATCCAGAATAATGGTGAGATCCGGGGTAAAGCCGTTGACCACCAGACGATGCAACCGGGTGACAATCTCGCGGTCCAGGCCATGGCCATAGCCTTGGTAGGCCATGGTGGAATCGGCGAAGCGGTCGCTGATCACCCAGGTGCCGGCTTCGAGTGCCGGAAAGACGGTTTTTTGCAGATGTTCATGCCGGGCGGCGTAATGCAGAAGAGCTTCGGTCAGGGGCTCCCAGCGGGCGACCTCGCCCTTGACCAGAAGATTTCGGATTTCTTCCGCGCCGACAGCGCCGCCGGGCTCACGGGTGGACAGGGTATCGATGCCGGCGGATTGCAGGGCATCGGCCAGCATGGACGACTGGGTCGATTTGCCCGTACCCTCGCCTCCTTCCAAAGTTATGAATTTGCCTTTGGCCAAGGTTTGGGCCTTTCCCCTTAGTTGGAACTACCCCAGAGAATATGTTTCAGGGCCGACGATAGCCGTCCCATCAGCCCCAGCTGGGCAACGTCGTTACCCGCAATCAGCGGGACTTCCACCGGCTCCATGTTCGGCGACGAGACCACAAGCCTGGCCAGTTCGGTACCGGCGGTGACGGGCGCCGGCACCGGGGTGTTATAGACGACCTTGACCGACATGTTCTTTCGCGCCTTGCGGGCCAGGGTCAGGGTCAGGTTGTTTTCAATCACCAGCGGTACTGTTGGCGCCGTGCCGAGCCAGACTTCCGCATCGACCACCGTTTCCCCCGACTTGAAGAGTTCGTAATTGTTGAACGATCGGAATCCCCACTCGAGCAACCTTTCCGGTTCCCGCGCCCTTTCTTTTTTGGAGGAAAGTCCGTTGACGACGAGGATCAAGCGCCGGTCACCCCGTTTGACGGAAGCCGTCAGGCCGTAGCCGGACGTCGAGGTATGGCCTGTTTTCACGCCATCGGCTCCCATGTCCTTGTACAGGAGCGGATTCCGGTTTATTTGATTTATCCCGTTGTAAGTAAACGATTTTTCTGAATAGATCGAGTAATATTCGGGAAAGTCTTCAATGATTTTCTGCGCCAGCAACGCCAGGTCGCGGGCGGTGGATAGATGTTCGGGTTCAGGCCAGCCGGTGGCATTCTTGAACACCGAATTCTTCATCCCCAGTTGCCTGGCCCGGGCCGTCATTTCATTGGCGAATGCGGCTTCGCTTCCTTCCAGGGCTTCGGCGACGACGATACAGGCGTCGTTTCCCGACTGGACAATAATGCCGCGTATCAAATCTTCCACCTTCACCCTTTTACCGGGCTCCAAAAACATGGTGGAACTGCCGCTTTTGGCTCCGCCTTTCCGCCAGGCGTTTTCGCTGACGGGAAAGGTGTCTTCAAGTGACATTCGTCCTTCGCGCAAGCGTTCAAACAACATATAAGCCGTCATCATCTTGCTCATGGAAGCCGGCGCCATGGGTTCGTCGGCATTTTTATTGAACAGGACGGCACCCGTTGATGTGTCCAATAAAATCGCTTGCCTGGCGAGGGTTTCCAGAGCGCTCGCAGGAGCTGCGCTGAAAAGAACAAGCAGCGCGGAACAATAAATAAGAGCGCGAATGGGTAATGATAATACGGCGAATTTCATGAGATTTTTGTTCGGGTCCGATGCTAAAGAGTCATTACTGAGTTCAATAAGGATGGGTCATAGCCATCCAATAAGGCTAAATCATGACCGAATGTCAGGATCAATCAACGATTATCCTTGAATCGTTGTAACCCGCCTTAATGACGGAGGCCAGAAGCTTGTCCGCATGCTTGACCGATGGAATTGGGCCAAGCCTGACCCGGTAAATATCTTTGCCGTTAATCAAAACGGACGTTAATCGAACATTCCCCAGAGGCAGCAACTTGGCTCGAACACGGTTGGCATTATCGAATTTGGAATATGCACCGGCCTGGATGAAAATTTTAGTGGATTTAACCGG
>JAOUPW010000278.1 GCA_029879665.1 Rhodospirillales bacterium
GGGCGGGATGCCCCGAAACATGAACAAAATGATCGCCGGGGGTGACGATTTCGATGCCCCTGCGTATGAGCCGGTTTTGCAATCGGCCGATGGACGCTTCGTTGCCGGGAATTTCCCGCGCCGAGAAGATGACCGTATCGCCTTCCTCCAGGCTGACGCGGGGATGTTCCCCGTTGGCGATGCGGGCCAGTGCCGCGCGGGGTTCTCCCTGGCTGCCGGTGCAGATTATCAATGCCTTGTCCGGGGGCAGATATCCCGCGTCATCCTCGCCGAGGAAGGCGGGAACATTGGAAAGATATCCGTTTTCCCGTGCCGCTTCGGTGATCCGCTCCAGGGACCGGCCGGCCAGCACCACGTCGCGCCCATTGGCGCTCGCGGCTTTTGCGATGGTCTCCAACCGGGCCACATTGGAGGCGAAACAGGCGACGGCGACACGGCCCCGGCAGCGACCGATCAACGCCGTCAGGCTTTCAAGAAGATCCCCTTCGGACCCGGACGTTCCGGGCGAAAAAACATTGGTCGAATCACATACGATCGCCAGCACCCCCTCTTCTCCGACCCGGCGAAGGGCCGCTTCATCGGCGATGGGACCGACCACCGGGTCCGGGTCCAACTTCCAATCGCCGGTATGCACGATGGTGCCCAGAGGGGTGCGGATGACAATGGCGTTGGGTTCGGGAATGGAATGGGTGAGGGTAATCAGCTCCAGATCGAATGGCCCGACGGATAATTTACCGTTCAGCGGCACCTCGGTTACTTTGGCCGCCCCTTCCAAGCCCGCTTCCCTGAGCTTGTGGCGGAGCACCGATACCGTAAACGGAGTCGCGTAAATGGGACACTTCAAGCGATCCCACAGATAGGGAACCGCGCCCAGATGGTCTTCATGGGCATGGGTCAGGACCAGGCCGTCAAGACGGTCGCGGCGTTCCTCGATAAAGGTGGGATCGGGCATAATGACGTCCACCCCCGGCGCCGAGCCGTCGCCGAAGGTGATCCCGAGATCCACCATCATCCAGCGTTCTTCGCCGGGCCGGCCAAATCCGTACAGATTAAGGTTCATGCCGATCTCGCCGGCACCCCCCAAGGGCAAAAAAACAAGATTTTCGCCGTTATCTATCGTCATGATGCTCTGTTGCGCCGGTGAATCGCGAGAAGGCCGCGAAGGGTCAGTTCAGAATCGGAACACTTTATGCACGCCATAGAGTCCGCGAACAGGGGCGCCAATCCGCCGGTCGCGATCACATCCATACGGGCGCCGAATTCATCCTGAATGCGTTTTACCAATCCTTCAATCAGGCTGGTATAGCCCCAGAATATACCCGATTGCATTGCCGATACCGTATCCTTGCCGATCACCGATTTCGGTTGCCCGATTCCCACTCTGGGCAGTTTGGCGGCGGCCTGATGCAGGGCTTCGAGAGAAAGATTGATACCGGGGGCGATGATGCCGCCGGCGTAATTGCCGTTTTCGTCGATCACGTCAAAGGTCGTTGCGGTTCCGAAATCGACGATGATCAATGGTCCGCCATAGGTCTCGAAGGCGGAAATGGCATTGACCAAACGGTCGGCGCCGACTTCTTCCGGCCTGTCGAGCAGAACATTAAGGCCCAGTTTCACGCCTTTCTCGCCGACCACCAGAGGATCGCAATCAAAATACTTCCGGCACAGGGTTTTCAGGCTGAACAGAGTCGCGGGAACAACCGTGGCGACGATCGAAGCCGAAACATCATCCCGCTTAAGGTTATTGAGCGTCATCAATTGCGTCAGCCAGACACCGATTTCGTCGGCGGTGCGGTTGGAATTCGTGGACGAACGCCACTCGCCAAGAATTTCCCCGTCATCCCCGAACACGGCAAAAACGATATTCGTGTTTCCCGAATCTATGGCCAATAGCATTCTGTCGATTCCATTCCCGAATTAGTTCTTCTGGCTTTGAAAATAAACTTCCCCGGCGGCAATCCGTCGAGAACCATCATTCTGCCTGAGAATCAGGGCGCCGTCAGCATCCAGGGTTTCAAAGAGACCTTCCAATGTTTCCTGGGGCAAACGGACGGTCACAGCTTCCCCCAGTCCATGGGCACGTTCCAGCCAGGCTCTGCGGACGGGGGCAAACCCCAGATTCCGCCAGGTTACCAGCCAGCATTGAAACCGGTTACATAGGGTTTCAAGCATATCCTCGGGGGTTACCCTTTCAACCCCTTCCCGGGTCAGGCTGGTGGCCGGAAAATCCGTATTCTCGGGATAATGGGAAATGTTGACCCCCATACCCACCACCAGCCAGTCCAGTTTCCCGCTACCGGTGGAAGATGATTCCATCAGAATCCCCGCGGCTTTCCTGCCATCAATGAGAATATCGTTCGGCCATTTGCAGGTAACATAGGTGCTTTTGGGCAATATGGCCGACAGGGCGTCGGCAATGGCGACGGCAGCCACATAACTGATCCGCATGGCTTCCGGGGCGGGATAGTGGGGTCTGAGCAGGATGGAACAATACAGGTTTCCGGGTTCCGAAACCCAGGTCGCTCCCCGCCGCCCGCGGCCCTCGCTCTGGGACAGGGACCAGACCACGGTGCCGTCGGCGGCGCCCTGCTCCGCCCGGCGCTTCGCCTCCTCGTTGGTGCTGTCTACACTGTCAAGGGATACCAGTTGAAATGGACTGGGAAGCCTTACCGTCCCCGACATGAAATGAGATCAGCCGGAGAAAAGCGCTTCGGCGGCGGCACCGGCACTCGAAATGATGGGGTCGGGATAGAAGATTAACAAAAGAATGACCAGTCCGGCTCCGAGAATGACGGCACCGATATCACGGCTGATCGGACTGTCGAGAGAATCTCCCGGTTTTTCAAAATACATCACTTTGATTACGCGAAGATAATAAAAAGCGCCGACCACGCTGGTCAGAACGCCGATAATGGCGAGGGCATACAGGCCCGAATCCACGGCCGCCATAAATATATAAAGCTTACCAATGAACCCCGCCAACGGCGGGATGCCCGCCATGGAAAACATGAAGATGGTCATGGCGCAGGCGACCATGGGATGGGTTTTTGCAAACCCGGCCAGATCATCGATGTTTTCAACCATACGGCCACCCCGGCGCATGGTCAGGATGCAGGCAAAGGCGCCAAGGTTCATGAACAGATAAATGGCCATGTAGATGATCAGGCTGCGAACGCCGAGCTGATTGCCGACGGCAAGACCGATCAAGCCGTACCCGACATGACCGATTGAGCTGTAAGCCATCAGTCGTTTGATGTTTTTCTGCATAATCGCGCCGAAGGCGCCGAGAAGCATGGAGGCGATGGAAACAAAAACGACAATCTGCTGCCAGTGCTGAACAAGATCGCCGAACGGCCCGATCATCACGCGGATGAAAAGCGCCATCGCCGCCAGCTTTGGCGCGGTTGAGAAAAAGGCGGTTACCGGTGTCGGCGCGCCTTCGTAAACGTCAGGCGTCCACATGTGGAAAGGAACGGCGGAGACTTTAAAGGCAAGGCCGGCAAGAATGAAGACGATACCGATAATCAACCCAACCGAGGGACCATGAGCACCGGGAGTATGGAACAGGCTCGCCAAGGTATCGAAATTGGTGGTTCCCGCAAATCCATAAATCAGCGAACTGCCGTAAAGAAGCATTGCCGAAGCAAGCGCCCCCAAGACAAAATATTTTAAGCCGGCTTCGGACGAACGAGAATCGTCACGCTGGAACGCGGCCAACACATAAAGGCTAAGGCTTTGCAGTTCGAGGCCCATATACAATGAAATTAAATCATTGGCCGATATCATCAGCATCATGCCGAGAGTCGCGAAGAGGATGAGAATGGCATATTCAAATCGGGCGATGCCATGTCCGGCTTGAAACTGTTTGGCGATTACAATGGACAGGGCTGACGCGATCAGGATCAGGCACTTGAAAAAGACCGCAAACTGATCGGCAACGAACATTCCGCTAAACGAAATATGCTTGCCGCCGGTTATCGTCGTCACCAGCAGCAAAGTCAACGCCAGGGCAATCACGCTGAGGAGGGAAATAAAATCGGAAGCCT
>JAOUPW010000279.1 GCA_029879665.1 Rhodospirillales bacterium
CGGCGCCGTCGATTGCATTCGATTCCAGATCAATGAAGATATCCCCTCCCTGTTGGGACTGAGGATTGACGCCAAGTTCCTTCATAACCTTTCCCCCCAGCCCCAAAAACCGGACTTTCAGGCCTTGAAGGTCTTCAAGGGTGATGATCTGATTGCGGAACCATCCCGACCCGGACGGCGAAGTCAGGCCGCAGAAGATGCCCTGAATGTTGTGGGAATTGAAAAACTTGTCCGCCAGTACCTGACCGCCGCCGAAATAAATCCAGGCCAGGTATTCATTGGTTGAAGGACCGAACGGCAGGGAAGAAAAGAAATGAAGAACCGGGAAGCTATCGCCCCAGATGCCGGGTGACGCAAAGGCCGCGTCAATGGTCCCCGTCGAGATGGCTTCCATCAGATCCCGGTTGGAGGAAAGCACATCGGGCTCAAAAAACTTTATGTCAACGCCGCCGCCCGATACCCGCCAGACATTCCGGCCGACCCTTTTCGCCAATGCTCCGATCTGGGGAAGATTGCCGTTATAGGCGCTGGCCATGCGCCAGCGGACCACCGGCCTGGCCGCCGGTTTTTCCGGCGGCGGCGGAAGGGTCGCGGCAGGCTTCGCCTTTTCCGTCAGCCTCGCCTCCGGCACCTTGCTCTGCTGTAGACGGGGGGCAATGGTGGTTGCGCCGAGGACGACGCCGACGACAACCCCGATAATTATTCCGATTATTGCGTTACGCATCCGCAGGTTCCCTTCGAGCGGGCAAGATTATCGCCGAATTTCCTTTCCACGCCAGCAGGAAACGGCCAAAGGCAGGAAATCCCCGGAATAATCATGATTACTGGGGTATGCAAGTCCTTCAAGCGGCGCGGATGGACCGGATGGGGGCCCACTGGAAAAAGAAGGGGAATGAAGAATTGGTCGGAGTGAGAGGATTTGAACCTCCGGCCCCCGCCTCCCGAAGACGGTGCTCTACCAGGCTGAGCTACACTCCGTGCCGTGGCCGGGGTTATAGCCCCGTCCCCGGCGGAGGGCAAGATGGGAGAAATCAGGCCGAATAAGGCTCCGGCTCAGGAAACCCGTTCGATGCAGGCGTCGATCAGTTCGATCAGGGCCGCTTTTTCCGGACTGTCGCCGAAAATGCCTAACGCGTCCCGGGCTATGGCGCTGTAATGGCGCGCCCGTTCCACCGAATCGGCAAGGGCGTTGTGCTTTTCCATCAATTCGATGGCGCGTTCCAGGTCGCCGTCCTCGCGCTTCAGGTCTTCCAGGCAGCGGCGCCAGAAATTGCGTTCGTTCTCGCTGCCCCGGTGAAAGGCCAGGATCACCGGCAGGGTGATCTTGCCTTCGGTGAAATCATCGCCGACGGTCTTCCCCAGGGTCGCCTGCTTGGCGGAATAATCCAGCACGTCGTCGATCAGTTGGAAGGCAATCCCCAAATTCGTGCCGAAGGTTTCAAGGGCGTCTTCCTCGACCTTGGGCCGTTCCGCGACCACCGCGCCCAGGCGGCAGGCGGCGGCGAAAAGTTTCGCGGTTTTCGCCTTGATTACGTCCAGGTACGCGGCTTCGCCGGTTTCCGTATCGTTGGCGGTAATCAACTGCATGACCTCGCCTTCGGCGATGACCGAAGACGCCCTCGACAGGATGCCGAGTACCTCGAGCGATCCGTCCGCGACCATCAATTCGAAAGAACGGCTGAACAGAAAATCGCCGACCAGCACGCTGGCCTTGTTGCCCCAGACCGCATTGGCCGATTTCAGCCCGCGCCGTAGGTCGCTTTCATCGACCACGTCGTCATGGAGAAGGGTGGCCGTATGGATGAATTCAACGCAGGCCGCAAGCCCGATATGGCGCTTGCCCGTGTATCCGCAGAGCTTCGACGAAGCCAGAGTCAGCATGGGGCGGAGACGCTTGCCGCCGGCCGCGATAATATGGCCGGCCAGTTGCGGAATCAGAACCACCGGGGAATCCATGTGGCGGAGGATCAACTCGTTGACCTTTTTCAGGTCCTCATCCACTAGGGCCGCCAGCGGTTCGAACGACGGCTTGCGGGCCCTGTCCCCTTCAAAACTAACGACGACGCCCACGATGAATAACCCCTCTGCTTGACGCGTCCCTGTGTTAAAGAGAGCATAGGTACCCTGCTCCGTTCCGGTCAAGGGTTGCTGGCGTTAAAGTCGCTTCTGGGATGGAAGTAAGAGCGAATTGCAATTGAGGTCGCAATGGTGGAATTGATCCGAACCAACGACCCGGTGCTGTTATCCTGGCTTCAGGCGCGGCTGGCCGAGGAAGGCATCCATACGATTGTGCTCGATGCCCATACCAGCGTACTCGAAGGAAGTATTCTCGCCATCCAGCGCCGGGTCATGGTTGCGGAAGGACAGATCATCGGAGCCCGCCGGGTGTTGGCGGAAGCGGAAGATATCGCCCAGGGAAAGGCATGATTTTGGATTTTAAAACGACCGGCCAAGAACTAAGCGAAGAAATCAGTGAAGACGCCCTGCTGGGGGGCCGCGTTCGCCTCAGGCAGCCGAAGCAGGGCTACCGTGCCGCCATTGATCCGGTTTTCCTAGCCGCCGCCGTTCCGGCGAAAGCGGGGGAAATCGTCCTCGATGCCGGGTCCGGTGCCGGAGCCGCCGCCTTGTCGCTGGCGGTCCGGATGGAAGGTGTCCGCGTCACCGGGATCGAATTAAATGCCGCCACCGCCGGGCTGGCCCGCGAAAACGCGGACTTGAACGGCCTTGCCGGCCGCCTGGAATTTATTCACGGCGATATCCTCAGCCCGCCGCGGTCGTTGCGTCCCGGAAGTTTCGATCACGTCATGGTCAATCCGCCCCATATGACCGAATCCTCCGGCCATCCGCCAACCGATGCTGCCCGCGCCCGCGCCCATGTGGAAGGCGACGCCGTGCTTTCCCACTGGCTGGGCTTCTGCCTCAAGATGGTCCGGGCCAAGGGCAGCATTACCGTCATCCACCGCACCGACCGTCTGGATGAGGTTCTGGCGGGCCTGGGTCGGGGCGCCGGAGATATTGCAGTTTTTCCCTTGTGGCCCAAGGGAGGGGTCGCGTCAAAACGGGTCATTGTCCGCGCCCGCAAGGGGGTAAAGACACCGATGCGCCTGCTTTCCGGCCTGGTCCTGCACCTGCCGGACGGGTCTTATACGCCCCAAGCCGCAGCCGTGCTTGCAGGCGGCGGAATGGAGTTTTAGAAAGCGGGACATAATCGTGATAGGGTCTAAGAATGGATAATAAACAACACTCCGCGCTCGACGCGCCGGTCCAGAAAATTCAGGACCTGATCGATCAGGTTTTCAACCCGCCGCCGGTGGTGGGCGTGCTGCGCCTCGCCGGCGTGATCGGCCAACTGGGACATGTGCGCCGGGGGCTGGACTTGGCTTCCATGGCCGGCCCGATCGAGCGGGTGTTCAAGTTGAAAAACCTCAAGGCGGTGGCGCTGGCCATTAATTCGCCGGGCGGCTCGCCGGTGCAGGCGGCCCTGATCGCCAAACGCATTCGCGCCATGGCGGAAGAAAAAGAAATACCGGTCATTGCCTTTACCGAAGATGTGGCGGCTTCCGGCGGCTACTGGCTGGCTTGCGTCGCCGATGAAATCTTCGCCGATGAAAATTCCATCATCGGGTCCATCGGGGTGATCTCCGCCGGCTTCGGCTTTACCGATCTGCTCAAGCAGTACGGCATCGAACGCCGCATGCATGCCATGGGCGAGCGCAAGGGCATGCTGGATCCTTTTCAGAAGGAAAAAGCGGAAGATGTGGAACACCTGAAATCAATCCAGCGGGATATCTACGAAAGCTTCCAGCGTCTGGTGACCGAGCGGCGCCACGGAAAGCTTAAGGCCGAAGAAGACGAATTGTTCAGCGGCGCCTTCTGGACCGGGACCCGGGCGCTGGAAATGGGCCTGATCGACGGCATCGGGGATATGCGGAGCGTTATGCGCGACCGTTTTGGTGAAAAGGTGCGCCTGCGCCTGGTTGCTCCCCATCAGTCCTGGTGGCAGCGCCATCTGAAGCTGCCCGGAAGCGGACCCGTTGGCG
>JAOUPW010000280.1 GCA_029879665.1 Rhodospirillales bacterium
TGTCACCGTTGCAGCTTGCCATTAGGACGGTCCGCGGAGAGGTGGCCGAGTGGTCGAAGGCGCTCCCCTGCTAAGGGAGTAGGCGGGAAACTGTCTCGAGGGTTCGAATCCCTTCCTCTCCGCCACCCACCCCCCAAAATCCGATGTATGCATTTTATATGTATTTCGTATGGTTTTGATGCATACATCCGCGCGGGCCGGGTGATGGTCAGAGTCATTTTCAGCTGGGCAGCGGAAGGTGGGCTTTGCGGTCGCTAGCCAGAAGGTCAGCCTGCTCTTTCCGCGAAGACGAAACCCAGGAAGTTCAGCAGAACCTGCGCGGCGAGAATGGCGGTGCTGCCGGTGGGGTCATAGTCGGGGGCGACTTCGACCAGGTCGATGCCGACGACCTCGTTCCGGCGGGCCAGCGCCTGTAGCATTTCCAGAACGTCGTAGTAGAGGAAACCGCCATGCGAGGGCGTACCGGTTCCCGGCGCGATCGAGGGGCAGAAGGCATCGATATCGAGCGTGACGTAAACGCGGGCCCCTGCCGGAATTCGGTCGATCACCCCGGCAGGCCCCAGCGCCCGCGCCTGTCGGACCGACAGGATGTCGGACCCCATGCGGCGGGCATCGTCATAGCCCTCTTTCGCGGTTGATGACACATTCCGGATACCGACCTGGGTCAGCCCGGTGACATAGGGCTTTTCCGCGGCGCGGCGCATCGGGTTGCCGTGGCCGTAGCGGACGCCGTGACGTTCATCAACGAAATCCAGATGCGCGTCGATCTGCAGAACGTGGATATCCCCCTGCCCTTCGAAGGCGTCGATGCAGGGGATATTGACCGAGTGATCGCCACCGATCACCACCGGGAAGGCCCCGGCTTTCAGGATCGCCGCGACGCCGCTGCGGATATTGGCGTGGCTTTGTTCGGTATTGGTATGGATGATGTCAGCATCGCCGATATCCACGATCCGCACGTCACTGCCGAGGTAGGTTCGGTCATCTTCGTGGTCATAGGCCCCGGCATGGCCGAAGCTGAACAGGGTCGAGGCCTCTCGCACCGCCCGTGGCCCGAACCGCGCGCCGGACCGGAACTGGGTGCCAAAATCAAACGGCGCCCCCAGCACGGCCACGTCCGCCTCTATCGTATTCCAGTCGCTGACATAGGGCCGCTTGCCGAAGGTGGAAATACCGACAAACGGCAGATCGAGCCGCCCGCTTTCATATCCGTGGTTGGTCATAGATCGCTTCCGCCCCCTGTCGATCCGCCGATTGGTGCCCGACTTTCGTGTGTTCTTCGACAATATTCAAGCAAGACTGAGGCCAGTTTTCCAATGTGGACCGACCTGATCAATAAATTCGAATGATCAGAAAGTACACCGGCTCGACAGTCTCTTCTCCAACGCCCTCTTGCCGTTTCCAAGAACTTTCCGGACCCGTTTTCGAAGCTCTGGCCGGGGAACATCCAAACCCATTTCCCGAAGCTCTTCATGTTCGCGAATCCAATTCCGATAACGAGGCCACAACGACATATTCGCGACCATTTGGAGCAATCGACGCCGGTTCTGGTGGTAGTAAGGAAGGTCAAAGACCGTTGAAAAGTTGTCGAGTTTCCCCAAAACCTCGAGTGTTGCCATCGTGTTTATGCACTTCCAGCACTTCGAACAGTTGATCCGAGCCCCCTGGTAACGTTCTCTCTGGTCAGGGTTGACGCAGACATCCAAAAATTTTTGTGCATCGGGAAAATCGGCAAGGTAGGCGATTTTGCTGCGCCGGCTCATCCCGGCCGCGCCGGGCCGAAACTGCAACCCTTCAGTTGACAACAAGGGCTGCATAACCGCGTCCAGAACCTCTGTGTTCGTTGCCGGGCCATAAGAAGCCTGATCGTAGCCAACATTTGGCGAAGGTCGGTAAATTCCGATTTCTTTTTGCAACAAAAGGGCCCCCGCGGCATTCCTTAGCCCGACCGTTTTTGGAAGGTCAGCAACCCCGTATTTTGCGGCCGGTGCGTATATTTCATCGATGTTTCCGGACAAGGAGTAGGTCTTCAGTCCCAGGGAGTCGGCATAGGTCTGACATCGTTTTCTAGCGGGACTCATCAGATCCCTGATCTGGTCCTTGGGCCCCAATGCGCCAAAATCGAAAATGGCAAGCCCGGTCAACCGAACGCCTGGCGGCACCTCTGGGCGCGTATAAAGGCGGCATGTGGTGAAACTATCCACGCCTGCCGAAAACCCTGTCGCTATGTCCTTACTTTTATTCAGGTAATTCGGCGATGATGAAAGGCCTGTTTCAATCTCGATTGCGTTCAAGGAGGGCTCGTAATTTTTCAAAAGTGCCGTAAGGTCGCCCCGCATATTATCGACCAACATAGGTGAAAGATCGGCCTCTATCACCAAGTCGCGCCCCATGAGCATGGCTTGGTAGATCAGCAAGACCGCTGCCCAGTTTGGTTCTTCAATATCTATTGCTGGCACGTTGTCAGGGTGAACCTGAATAACCAGTTGTTCAGGGAAACCATCCGAAGAAACATCACATTTCACTTCGATGGAATCTTTGGTTTCTTCGATCCGGAAATTCTTTGCAACAATGGCGGGTACATTCATGGAACCATTCACAGTCAAAAAAGAGTTTCAAAAAATGAGGCAGTTAATGCGAGGATATATGAACAGAAAAACTGAATTTCTCAAACGAAGAAGTTTTTCATGGTCTGGTGTGTGAAAATCGATGGTTTGAAAAATCTCGCCCCACAAAGGATGCGGTTTCCGACCATCAAACAGGTATTTTTGCGAAAAGGGCGCCGATGGCAGGCAGCCCGTCCGAGTGAATGCCAAGGCAATCACATGAACGTTCATCCGTCACAAGAAAATTGGCTGGGCGCAGCCAACGACTTCTAAACCTCTGCCAGTTCCTGTTCCAGATCGCGCATTTCGGCGCCGCCGGCCATCAGGCGGCGGATTTCATCATGGGCAAGGTCTTCTTTCTTTCCGGCCCCGATCACCTTTCCCAAAGCAAGGAACGTGAAGCGGTCCGCGACCAGCTGAGAATGGATTTCGTTATGCGTGATGAAGATGATGGCGATGTCGCCGCGCTGACGCACTCGCTTGATTGTCTTCAGCACTTCCATCTGCTGCTTCTGGCCCAGCGCCGAGGTTGGTTCATCAAGGATCAGAACCTTGGCGCCAAAATAGATTGCCCGCGCGATGGCCAGCGTTTGCCGCTGTCCGCCCGACATGGTGCCGACGGCCTGTGTCGGATCTGAAAAGTCGATCCCGATCTTCAGCATCTCATCATGGGCGATCTTGTCCATCTCATCCATACGCAGCATGCCAAAACGGTTTTTCAACTCTCGACCCATGAAAAAGTTTCGGGTCACGCTCATCAACTGGTTCAGCGCCAGATCCTGATAGACCGTTCCGATACCGGCGGCAGAGGCATCGCGCGGCGACCGGAAATGAACCGGTTTGTCCTCTATGAAGATCTGCCCGCCGGATGGTTGGTGAACACCGGCCAGGATCTTGATCAGGGTCGATTTCCCTGCACCGTTGTCGCCAAGAAGGGCAAGAACCTCGCCGGGGAAAACTTCCAGATCGACGCCGGCAAGCGCCGTGAAGGGACCAAATTTTTTGACCAGGTTTTCAACCCGCATATAGGCTTTGGTCATGGTCATATCCCCCCTGTGATGCGTTTGCGAATACGCTCATTGGCAAAGACCGCCGCCAGCAGAACCGTTCCGACGAAAACGCGGTACCAAGACCCGTCGATCCAGGAAATGAAGAACACGGCATTGGCGACCAGACCCACGGTAATCGCCCCGAAGATCACACCGATGATCGAACCGAAGCCGCCGGTCATCAGCGTGCCGCCGACAACCGCAATCGCGATGGCCTCCAGCTCTTTCAGGTTGCCCTTGGCTGCGTCCGAGGTATTTGTGTCAAACACCTGACAGGCAGCAAAAATGGTGGCGCAGAACGCCGTGAACATGAACAGGCCGATCTTGACCTTGTTTGTCGGCACGCCATTCGCACGGGCCGCTTCCTTGTTGTCCCCGGTG
>JAOUPW010000281.1 GCA_029879665.1 Rhodospirillales bacterium
CTCCGGCGATAGGATTACGGCATATACAGGCCGCCGCTGACGTGGATGGTCTGTCCGGTCATGAACTTTCCGGTGGGCAGACAAACCGCTTTGATCATGGCGGCGACCTCTTCCACTTTTCCTTCCCGGCCGACAGGAATGCTGACCCCGCCCGCCAAAGGAGACTCGCCCGAAGAAGCCGACCTTTTACCGCCGATTTTTCCGGGCGCGATACAATTGACAGTGATGCCTTCATTTGCGAATTCCACTGCAAGAGCTTTGGTCAGGCCGATCAGTCCCGCTTTACCCGTTGACACGTGAGCTCTTTGCATAGCTCCGATATGCGCCGTAACCCCACCAATATTGACGATCGCCCCCCCGCCCCCTTTGATCATGACCGGAATCACCGCGCGGCTGCAGAGAAAGGTCCCATCAAGGATTACCGCCAGAATTTCCCGCCATTCCGACAGCGACATCTCGGTAAACGCCGCCTGACGACGGATGCCGGCGTTGTTAATAAGGATGTCGATCCTGCCGAATTCCTTAACTACGGCATCGACCATGTCCTGAACCGCGTCTTCGTCGGTTATGTCGGCGAGACAGGTCATGGCCCGCCCCCCCATCGCGCGGATTTCCCCGGCAACGGCTTCGATTTCATCTCCGGAGGTGCGCGCATTGAGTACAATGGCGGCCCCTTCTTCCGCCAAGGCAAGAGCTGTTGCCCGCCCGATTCGGCGGGCCGCACCGGTGATGAGGGCAACCTGATCTTTCAGATTTAGGGACGTCGTTGGGTTCATGGGCGGGATTCCTTCTGCAAACGGTTGGTCGTTCGAGGACAATTCACAAGCCAACCGATCGACGGACGGCAAACAAAACTAGCAATATCGTCAATCGTTGACAATTTTTATAGTTCATGGGACCTTTTTACTCATGTATGAACAGTCTCAAACTGCTCCTTCCGATCTGGACCTTCTGAAAAACAGTTCGCTAACCAGCATTCTGCAAACGGAAATTGAAAAGATCATTCTGAGTGGAGAGTTCGGCCCCGGCGAACGGCTCAACGAAAAAGCGCTGGCAACGCGTTTCAGCGTCAGCCGCGGCCCTGTCCGGGAAGCCTGCAGGGCCCTCGCCGAACGCGGGCTTGTAAAACTGATTCCCAATCGCGGCGTGTTCATCCGCGAAATCACCAAATCCGAGGCGGCGGAACTCTACGATGTGCGCGCCGCCCTGTTCGGAACCGCCTGTCGCCTTACCGCAGAGCGCATCACCGATCAGGAACTTGCCGATCTTCGCGTTCTTCTGGCCCGGATGGATGCAGTCGCCTACCGACGTGATATCGATGAGTACTATCCCATCAACCTTGAATTCCACAATTCCGTCGCTAAATACGCGCGCAACAATACTCTCATGCAGGCCTACCGAGAATGCGTTGAAAAGCTTCACCTATTCCGCGCCCGCGGCCTTATTCACGGCGGGGGGTTTGAGGTTTCCAATAAAGAACATCGCCAAATCGTTGAAGCGTTCGCCGTCCGCGACGCTCTCAAATCCTTCGAAGCCGGGTACCAGCACGTGCAAGAGGGAAAAATTCGCATTCTGATGTCCGGAGAAGGCCCCCGAGCCAAGCAACCACCTGCCGGCCCTAGAAACTAGACAAGAAACCAGAAAAGCAAATAGATCATATTGCTCAGCCGCATGCCGCTCGGGATGTTGCAACAGGGAGATCCAGAAAAATGCCGGAGCCCGGCCTTACAGGAAGCGATACTCTATCTGAAAGCATGTCATCGGTGCTTAGTACATTAAAGTTGTCGGCTGTTCCGGACAACGCCAAGGCCGTCGCCATCAAGGATTTGATCGACATGGCGGGACTCTGCATTGCCACTCGAAATC
Organism: Rhodospirillales bacterium; assembly: GCA_029879665.1. Classification (GTDB taxonomy): domain Bacteria; phylum Pseudomonadota; class Alphaproteobacteria; order Rhodospirillales; family JAOUPW01; genus JAOUPW01. Next base: position 1,867 of record JAOUPW010000281.1, read on the forward strand.
AACCTTACATCCGCCAGATCGTCGAGGGCTGGGACAGCGACGGGCCGTGCACGGCCATCGGACATGAGCGCACCTTCGATGCCGGTGGCGCCGCCGTGATCAATGGCGTCGCCACCCATGGCGAGGATTTCGATGATACCCTGGAAGGGGCGCCCATCCGGGTTGGCGCCATGGTGATCCCGGCCGTACTCGCCACCTGCGAACGCTATAACTTATCAGGAGAACGCGCATTGCTCGGCATTATGGCGGGATTGGAATCTGTCTGCCGGTTGAACCATGTCGCCCCCGGACACATGCACAAGGCCTGCTTTCATCCGGTCAGCGTGATAGGAACCCTTGGCGCCGCCGCCGGCGCCGGAACGGCACTCGGTCTGGACAAGAAAAAACTTTCGATGGCCCTCGGCATCGCCGGCAGCATGTCTTCGGGCATTATCGAGTACCTGACCGACGGCGCGTGGACCAAGCGTCTTCATCCCGGATGGGCCGCCCAGTCCGGCGTGCGAGCCGCAGTCATCGCATCAACCGGATTTTTCGGGCCGCGCACGATTTTTGAAGGTGAGCACAATTTTTACCGCGCCTTCGCCCCTACGGGAACACCCGATTTCAGCCATTTGACGGAAGGCCTCGGTGAAGACTGGTACATGGAGAAAATCGTTTTCAAGCCCTACGCCTGCGGCACCATGATCCACCCCTATATCGACTGCATGATTCGCTTGGCGAAGGAGGGTATCGACGCCGAACGGATCGAGTCCATCGTCTGCGAAACGGGCGAAGGGCTGGTTCACCGGCTGTGGGAGCCGTTGGCGGGCAAGCACGCGCCGCCGTCGGGATACGCGGCCAAGTTCAGCATGCCGTTCTGTATGGCGGTCGGTTTTTATGACGGGGATGCCGGCCTGGACCAGTTTTCCGACGAGAAGGCGGCGGATGAAAGAATCCTCAATCTGGCCCGCAAGATTTCCTACGTCATCGATCCCGACAACGAATACCCCCGCAATTACAGCGGCCACATCCGCGTGACCCTGGACGACGGAAAAATCCACGAATTGCGTCAGCCCCATATGCGGGGCGGCATGCACGAACCCCTAACCTACGAGGAAATCGTGGCCAAGTTTAACGCCAACATTGCTTACGGTGATTGGCCGGAAGCAATGGGCCGGAAATTGCTCGGGTTTTGCGAAGGGCTGGCCGGTCACGCCAACCTCACCGGCCTGTCCGCTTTCAGGACATAAACCACATGGATTTGGATATGATCAATAATAACAATGGGAGCGACGGGACGGCCTCGGACGTCATCGCCGGATGGATTAACCGTTTGAAACCGGAAGACATTCCCGGGCAGGTGCGTCTTGCCGCCGCCAATACAGTGATTGACACCATCGGACTGATCATTGCCGCGCTGGAAACCGATTACGGGCGGGCTGTGCGCAAGGCCTGGCCGGACGGAGGAGAATGTACCGTGTTCGGTTCGGCTGAGCCCTGCGAGATGGCGGCAGCAGCGGTGATTAACGGCACCTGCGGCCATGGCGAGGATTTCGACAACACATTCGAAGGATGCCCGGTTCATTCAGGCGTAGTTATCGTGCCGGCGCTGACCGCTGCCGGAGAACATTTCAAACTCAAGAATTCCGATATCGCCAAGGGCTTGGTCGTCGGCATCGAAATTATGTGTCGGCTGGGGCTGGTCGCGCAAAAGGGCATTCATACCGCAGGGTTTCACCCTACCGCTATTCTGGGAACCATGGCAGCCACTGCCGGGGTCGCGGCTGCAACCCATCAATCAGCGCCGGCAATCCGGAACAGCCTGGGCGTTGCCGGCAGCATGGCCGCCGGCATTATCGAATACCTGGCGGATGGATCCTGGACCAAGCGCTTGCATGCGGGCTGGGCCGCACAAACCGGTCTGCGCGCAGCCATGATGGGCAACGCGGGATTTGTCGGACCGGGCACGGTTTTCGAAGGCACCCACGGCTTGTTCAAGGCCTTCGCCCCTACGGTTAAGCCGGATTTCAACCTGCTGACCGAGGGTCTCGGTGAACATTGGGCAAGCGCAAATGTCGCCTTCAAGCCTTATGCCTGCGGCACCATGGCCCAGCCTTATGTGGATTGCGCAGTCCAGTTAGCGAAACACGGGATAGATCCTGATGACATTGAAGAAATTGTCTGCGAAGT
>JAOUPW010000282.1 GCA_029879665.1 Rhodospirillales bacterium
AGGCCTGACCGAGTTCGCCGCCGGCAACCGCGCCGTAATCGTTCGCCAGGCCAACGGCGAACAGACAACCTATCAGGTCCGGCTCGATGACCTGCTCAAGGATGGCGACGTGACCGCTAACGTAGCAGTACTGCCGGGAGACGTTCTGATCGTCCCGCAAAGTTGGTTCTAACCTTTAACCGGCTTTGGGGGAGCGCGATCGGATGCGCTACGCGTTAAAGAAACTTGCGGTTAGGCTCTGGGCTGGAAGCAGGCTCGGTTGGGCTTGCGTTGCGCTTGCAATTCTTTTTCAACCCTTTGTTTCCCGCACCGCCATTGCGGGCGAGTGGGAAATTTCCCCAGTGCTGACGGTCGAAGAGAGCTTCACGGATAATGCCACTTCGGCGTCTTCAGGGAAGAGCGCCGATCTGATTTCCACCGCCGAGGCCGCAATTGGAATCAACGGTCGGGGCGCACGGGCAAATCTTTCGTTCAACTATGGCCTTTCCTACGACAAGTATCTGGACCATAGCGAATTGGACGGATACCGGCAGAATCTTCTTGGCCAGGGCAAGGTCGAGCTTTTAGAGGATTTGTTTTTCGTCGACGCCCGCGCCTCGATCAGCCAGCAAAACATTTCCCGAAGCGGGGCCATCACCGCCGGCGAGCGGACGGTGTCCGGGAACCAAACGGAGGTGATGAATTATTCCATCTCGCCATCCTTGCAGTACGGTTTTGACGGTTGGAATAATTCCAGCCTCACCTATCGCTTCAACGAAACCAGGTTTCTCAAGTCGGATGTGGGGGCCGCCGTTTCCCGGCCCGAGGCCAGCCGAACCCACGAACTGATCGCAAGAACGGGAAGTGGGCGCAGGTTCACGCGTTTTCTCTGGTCGCTGACCGGAAATACGGCGTTCACCTATAGCGGCAAGGAATTGAGATCGAAGCGAAATACCATGACCGCGACCGGCGAGTACGTCTTCAACAGCTACATTTCGGCCCTGGGAAGCATTGGGCACGAGAAGTTCTCGGACAATGCCATCGATGAAGAGGCGAATAGCGGTTTTTTCTGGAGCGGCGGCGTTCGCCTCAAACCCGGCCCGAGAAGTGCCCTGCACCTGGAATATGGAAAAAGATACGACAGCAACAACATTACCGGTGATTTCAGTTATGCGATTTCTCCGCGAACGCATCTGAATGCCGCTTACTCCGTGGATATTCAGACTCAGCAACAGTTTCTAAACGATAACCTGAACAATCTGATCACGGACAAGGACGGCAATCTGATTGATCCCGTTACGGGCCTTCCCGTCGACCCCAATTTCCAGGATGGAGATCTTGTTGATACCACCTTCAAGACGGAAAGGTTCACCCTCGGGCTTTCGGGAACACGGGGACGAAACAGTTTTTCCATGTCGCTTAATCATATTTCCCGGGAATTCGGAACCGGCGCCACTTCCGACAAAACCCTCAGCGTCGGCGGTAATTTCAGCCGACGACTGACCCCCCACGCCAATCTCAGCCTTGCGGCCAATTACTCCACCGCCCTCGAAAGCCGGACCGGCGGCAGCAAAGACGATACGCTTAGCGGCAATGCGTCGTTCGGTTACGAATTCAGCACATCACTTCACGGCGACATCACCTACCGCCACCTGAGCCGCGATTCGGACGGTGGAGACGACTTGAGCGAAAACCAAATTTCCTTCCGTTTGCGCAAAGAGTTTTAGGGTCGTTCATGTATGTTGATTTTTTCAAGTTCAAGGCGGCGCCGTTTCAGCTAACGCCGGACCCTCGTTTCTTTTTCGGAAGCTCCGTTCACACCCGCGCCAAGGCCTACCTGACATATGGCCTTGACCAAAAAGAAGGCTTCATCATCATCACCGGAGATGTTGGCGCGGGCAAAACCACCCTCGTCGGCCATTTGCTATCAACTCTGGATGCTACGCGGCATGTCGCTGCGAAAATCGTCACCACCCATCTGGATGCTGAAAATACGCTTCGCATGGTCGCATCGGCTTTTGGGTTGGAGCAGGAAGATGCGGACAAAGCCACGCTGCTCAGCCGTATCGAAAGTTTCCTGTTAGCTCAGCACAAGGAAGGACGACGCGCTCTTTTGGTGGTAGATGAGGCGCAAAACCTCTCGTTTGAAACGCTTGAGGAATTGCGCATGCTTTCCAATTTTCAGATGGAAGAAGTGTCTTTATTGCAGATATTTCTTCTTGGGCAGCCACAGTTTCGACGCACCCTCGCCAGTCCTGATCTGGACCAATTCCGGCAACGAATTATCGCATCCTACCACTTGGGTCCCGTCAACGCCGAAGAAACGCAGGAATACGTCAAGCATCGCCTCCGGGCCGTGGGCTGGGCCAACGATCCGGAGATAACCGACGCCGCCTTCGAGGAGATTTATAAGTTCAGTGGTGGGGTTCCGCGCCGGATTAATCTGCTTTGTTCCCGTCTTCTGTTATTTGGGTTTCTTGAAGAAGTTCACCACCTGGACCGTGATTCGGTAATGCAGGTCGCCGAAGACCTGAAAGAGGAAACCGAACAGGTACTTGATCATAAATCGGACGATATGGTTTCAAAACTTCAGACAACTTTGAGTGCGGGACTGAGAAGCGCGGATGTCTCTGATATAAAAAAACGACTGGATAATCTGGAAGCCGATGTGGAACATCACGATTTCGCCTTTCGCAAGGCGCTTGTCATGCTTTTTGAATACCTTTCGTTGGTAAACGGAGAAACCAAGAAAAAAGACAACGCATGAACACGCCAGATTTATCCGTGAACTCGGAACCAGTTGCCGACATGGATTTCTCCATCAAAAAATTTACCCCGCCGCGGCGAAACGGGCGATTGATCAATGCCATGACCGTAGATGTCGAGGATTATTTTCAAGTCCAGGCATTTGCAAATCATGTCGGACGGTCGGAATGGGACGGTCAGGAATGCCGACTTGAACGCAACACTGAACGCGTGTTGGAATTGTTCAGTGATGCGGGAATCAAAGCCACGTTTTTCACTCTGGGCTGGGTCGCGGAACGCTACGGCCCTCTGATCCGCCGTATTGCTGAGGAGGGCCACGAGGTCGCCAGTCACGGTTATGCGCATTTTCGCGCCGACGAACAATCGCCCAAGGAATTCAGGGACGATATCCGCCGCACCAAAAAAATCCTGGAAGACGCCAGTGGAACGCCCATTCGGGGGTACCGTGCCGCCACTTTCTCCATCGGCGAAAGCAATCTCTGGACATTCGAGATTCTCGCCGAAGAAGGCTATTCCTACAGTTCCAGCATTTACCCGGTCCGGCACGACTACTACGGGATGCCGGGCGCCCCGCGCTTTCCTTTCCGCCCCACCCGCCAAAACCAGATCACCGAGCACCCCATCACGACGACCCGGATGGCCGGACGGAATTTTCCATGCGGCGGCGGCGGCTATTTTCGGTTGCTTCCCTACGAACTGTCGCGATGGGCCATGAAGCGCGTGAACAACACGGACGAAATGCCCTGTATTTTCTACTTCCATCCGTGGGAAATCGACCCCCACCAGCCGAGAATGCAGGGCGTGACTTTAAAATCACGTCTTCGTCACTACACGAACCTGGGCCGGATGGAAGGCCGTCTGCGCCGGCTTCTGGCCGATTTTAACTGGGACCGAATGGACAGCGTATTCAGTTAAGTGACCATCGAAAATTTACGGAAGAGAACCCTGACCTATATCATCAAAGAACTCGACGGCACGACATTGGACGCGTGGGATGCTTTTGTCGACTCCTGCCCGGAGGCGACGTTTTTTCATAAAGCCGGGTGGAAGCAGGTCATCGAGAACAGCTTCGATCAGCGAGCTTATTTTCTTTATGCCGAGCGCGAAGGAAAAGTTTGCGGCGTCCTGCCTTTGGTTCATATGAAAAGTCCTCTTTTCGGGAACCGCATGGTTGCCAACGCCTACTGCGTCGCCGGCGCTCCGGTGGTGACGGAAGATGCCGTCCTGCCGTTTTTGGACGAACGGGCGGTCGAGCTAATGCATGAACTCGGCGCCGATTATTTAGAAT
>JAOUPW010000283.1 GCA_029879665.1 Rhodospirillales bacterium
ATGTCCTTCGGGCAGGGATTGGTTGAGATCGTTCATAAAGATCGATTTGGCGTTTTCATATTTGCTAAAGGACAGGGCGAAGCGCACATAGACGTTGTGCAGGTATGTTCTGTGGAAAGGATTGTCCTGAATGGTATTGAGGATGGTTATGTCATCGTCGCCGGCCTGATCGAGGATGGTTTTCGCGTGTTCGTTTAGATGTTTGTAAATGGCCGGCTTGAATATCTTATGCAGGTAGGCGTCAATTCCCGAAGTGATGGACCGGTCATAGCTGGTTTGTTTGTTGCTTTTTACAAACAGATGGGAAATCTTGCAGAATATCAGGCGCAGGAGAAAAAGATGGCGTTTTTCCTTCAGCGCGGGATCGAGGGGAACGTGTTTGGGCTTTTCATCGCCTTGGTCCTGAAGCTGGCAACTGAGGCAGAATGCAGAAATTTTTTCCTGTGTCAGACGGATGGCTTCCTTTGCCGTTTCATCATCCAGGCCGTCCTTTCGGCTCAGCGTTGTGTTGAAAACCTCGCCGACAAGCCGGTTGATTTCATCGAGTTCGGTTTTTTTGGTCACCATGTAAAACGTGACTTCCGGATTTGGTTGGATGGGGAAAAAAGATCAAGCAAGCGCAGAGCCAAATGAGTATATAGGCGGGACTATATCCGAAGTAGAAAGCGGGAGGGAAACGTATTTCGAACTCAAAAATTTCTATTAATACAATGCTAAAATATGGAAAAAACAATTCAAATCCGCTAGAATGTCACGCATGGAAACATTCATGGCCATACTTCCCTATTTTGTGGCTATTTCCGCGGCAACGACCGCCGTCATTCTGTTCATTGGCATATATTCCATGGGTGCCGAGAGCGATTTCAACGAACAATATTCAAACCGTCTGATGCGTTGGCGGGTCGGCATGCAGGCCCTGACCTTGGCGTTGATCGCACTTTATTTCCTCATGGAAGGCGGCATTTAATATATACCGGGATAATTCTATGTCCCGGCAGCTTCGGAAATAGTCGGTAAAGTTAAGGATCTTACGGGCGAAAGCTGATTTTTCTGCCCAGAGGGCCCTGATTTACCTGCAATTATGGGCCTTGGTTACGGTTTTCCCTTCACGCCTAAGATGGTAGGCTTGCTCATGAATAAAAGGGGCGATCCTTTGGACTCGTGAAATAGGCGGGCCGGGACGACGTCCTTGGTAATTCAGTGCAACAACTACCGGGGATTCCGGCGTGATGCCACCGACCGACGGCGATCAAATTACCATCATACTGGGAATTGCCCGGGCGCTTGTCCTGGTGGTGCTCGTTACCTTGGTGTTCATGGTTGTCCGGCGCGGTGATTTCCGCCGTAACCGGGGCTGGACGTTGATTTCCGCCGGGTTCGTCATCTTGGCGATCAGCGCCGTGATCGGAGCCTTGGGTTATTTTCCTGAATTCAACAAATCCATGTCCCTGGAAAAAGGAGTCGCCATAGAACTGATTGACGAGGCCGGAACGTTTGCGGGCTTTTTGTTTTTGTTAATCGGGATGACGATATGGCTGCCCTATGTCAATCGCCTGGGTGAAGCGAGAAAGCGCCTGCAACAGACGGCCGTTGATCAATACGCGGATCTGGAAGAAACAAATGCCGCACTGCGCCGGGAAATTGAGGAAAGATGGAAAGCCGATATGGCGCTTCGCGATTCGGAACGCGAAGTCCTGGACATTCTCGATAATATTTCAGACACCTTCTACCGCGTCGATGCCGATGGCCGGGTTCTGATGGTATCGCGGTCCATTGTCGATCTGTTGGGATATGATCCCGATGAAGTGATCGGCACCAGGATGGCGGACTATTATGTCAATCCCGAGGAAAGAAAGGAGTTGCTCCGGATCCTGGAAGAGAATGGCGGAAGGACGGTCGGCTTCGAAACCGCAATGTACCGGAAGGACGGAAGCAAAATCTGGATCTCCACCAGTGCACACTATTATCGTGACGGAGATGGCAACGTCCAAGGCGTCGAGGGGATTGCCCGAAACATCACGGAGCAAAAAAACAAGGAAGGGCAGCTTTCCCTTCTTGCCCACCATGATCCCCTGACCGGTCTTGCCAACCGCAGGATGTTCGATGAAGCCATGCCTCAGGCTATGGCCCGGGTTGAACGGAACAAGGATTTGGGGGCGGTGCTTTACTGCGATCTTGATTTCTTCAAGGAAGCGAATGATTCCCTGGGCCATGATTTCGGCGACTGGATGCTTCAGGAAGCCGCCCGGCGGATCAAGGCCAATGTCCGGGAAAATGACCTGGTCGCCCGCGTCGGTGGAGACGAGTTCACGTTAATTCTTGAAAACATGCATTCCAACGACCTTGCTGAAACGGTGGCGGCAAAGCTTCTGGAAGCCCTGTCGGAACCCTATCAAAGGGATCAGCATATCGCGGACATCGGGGTCAGCATTGGGGTCGCATATTTCGACGGCCGTTTCCCCAAGGCCGACGAACTGGTCAACCGTGCGGACCGGGCCATGTACCGGGCAAAACGGGACGGCCGGGGCGCCTTCAGAGTCTATGATCCGGCCCTCGATGATTGTATGGTAAGTTAAGGGTGCCTTAGGGCGGCGCCGGATTGGCTTGAAACGCCCCTCGTTTTTCGAACCAACCCGGGGACACCCGGTATCTTCGAAGTCGATCAAACCTGCTCCGCCCTGGAAAAAACCGGATGACGCTTACCCGTCGCATGAAACCATGACCGCCTTCCTGAAGTACGGAATTCTTGCCGTCATGTTCGCAATCATCATTGTCCTGGTGGCGGGAATTATATCCATGAGTCGTGGCGGCAAATTCAATGAAAAGTGGGGAAATCACCTGATGCGCGCACGGGTGCTGTTGCAGGGACTTGCCGTGGTCCTCATTGCCGTTATGTTTTTGGCGTCCTGAGGCGGCATCAGGGAAATTTCCCAACGCAGGGAGCGAAGGGCTTAAATGGTAAAACTGACGAAAATATATACCCGTGGCGGGGACGCGGGCGAAACGTCGCTCGGAACCGGGGCGCGGGTCGCCAAACATAATTTGCGCGTGGCGGCCTATGGGACCGTGGATGAAGCAAACGCCGTCATCGGCATTGCCCGACTGCATGCCGGCGGGGACGCCGATGAAATGCTGGCGGCAATACAGAACGATCTGTTCGATCTGGGCGCCGATCTCTGTCGTCCCCCGAATGAGGGTGAGAACAACCCGCAATCCGATGGCGGTCCTTTGCGTATGACGGAAGCGCAGGTGACGCGTCTGGAACAGGAAATCGATGCCATGAACGAGGAGCTCAAGCCGTTGTCCTCGTTTGTCCTGCCCGGCGGCTCGCAGGCGTCGGCGCACCTGCATCTGGCCCGGACCATTGTCCGGCGCGCCGAACGGCTGATGTGCGAATTGGCGGGCGGCGAAGAGGTCAACCGGTCGGCGATAAAATATATCAACCGTCTGTCCGATCACCTGTTTGTTCTCGCCCGGACCCTGAACGACAAGGGTGCGAAAGACGTCCTCTGGGAACCGGGCCGCAACCGCTGAAGACGCGCGCCGGGTATCTTGACCTGATGACGTGCAGCCTCTAGTGTGCGGGTGCGAAGAGGGGCGAACCCTATGATTAATCCCATGGATTCAATTTATTGCGCCTTTTCGACCGTCCTTGATTTATTCAGTTAGAAGTGAGTCCAGATATCCCATGAAAGTCCTTGTCGCCGTCAAACGGGTCATCGATTACAACGTGAAAATCCGGGTTAAGCCGGATGGCTCGGGCGTTGAAACGGCCAACGTAAAAATGTCCATGAACCCCTTTGATGAAATCGCCATCGAGGAAGGAGTCCGACTCAGGGAAAGTAATACGGCTTCGGAATTGATTGCGGTTTCGTTGGGCCCCACCCAATGTCAGGAAACCATCCGCACGGCCCTTGCCATGGGCGCCGACCGGGGAATCCATGTGGAATCCGATGACGTCCTTGAACCCCTGGCCGTGGCCAAGCTTCTGAAAGCC
>JAOUPW010000284.1 GCA_029879665.1 Rhodospirillales bacterium
GATACGGAAAAACTCCCCGACGGGATCGAACCCGGAATCGACGAGACGTTCCATTACAACCGGCCGCCCAATGATTACAATTGGCCTAACGGCTGCCACGTCGCCGAAGTCGAGATAGACCCCGAAACCGGCGCAGTCACGGTGACCAAGTATTCGGGAATCGATGACAATGGCGTGGTGCTGAACCCGATGATCGTTCACGGCCAGGTTTACGGCGGCATCGCCCAGGGATTAGGCCAGGCATTGCTGGAAGACACCGTGTACGATGAGGGGTCGGGCCAGCTGCTGACCGCGTCTTTCATGGATTACGGCATGCCCCGGGCTTCCCATATTCCACCCATGGATCTGGACAACAACGAAGTGCCGTGCACCACCAATCCCATCGGAGTAAAAGGCTGCGGTGAAGGCGGTGCCTGCGGCGCGCCGCCGGCAATCGTCAATGCGGTGCTTGATGCGCTTAAACCGCTGAACATCCATCACATCGACATGCCGCTGACACCGGAAAAAGTCTGGCGGACTATTCGTGACGGGAAAAATACCGTCGTTGTTTCTTAACTTTTAAACCAGAGGAATCAGAAAATCATGTTATTCAGTTGCGGTAAAAGACACGCTCCGGCCACCGAACAGGGAAGCGGCCAACGGGCAAACAACGGCTCGAAGTCGCTGGTGGTGGACATTCACTGCCACCGGGAATCTTATAAAGCCGGAGACATCATGAAGGCGGAAGCCGAACGAGTGGGCCGCGCGGGGCTGAGCTTCGGCAGTGAACTGACCAAGAAAACCAACCAAAAGCAGTTGTTGGATATCCGCCCGAAGATGACCTCGGTGGACGAACGCCTTGCCGACATGGATCGCCAGGGCGTCGACATCCAGGCCATCTCCATCTCGCCGTATCAGTATTATTATTGGGCCGAGGCGGAAATGGGCCGCGACATGTCGCGGCTGATGAACGACGAGCTAGCGGAAGTCGCCGCCGCCACGCCGGATCGTTTCGTCGCCCTGGGGACGATTCCCCTGCAGAATACGGAAATGGCCATCGCCGAGTTGGAGCGTTGCGTCAAGGATCTGGGCATGCGCGGGGTCGAAATCGCCACCAACATCAACGGCGACGAACTATCCGATCCCCGGCTGGAAAAATTCTGGGCCAAGGCCGAAGAACTGGACATCGTCGTCTTCCTGCACCCGGCGCAGTTCACCCACCCCGAGCGCCTGACCAAGCATTATTTCGTCAACCTGTTTGGCCACCCCATGGATACCTCGCTGGCCATCGGTTACCTGATTTTCGACGGCGTGCTGAAACGTTATCCGGGGCTGAAGATCTGCATCGCCCACGGCGGCGGCTGGCTGCCGGCTTATTCGGCACGCATGGATCATGCCCACGCGGCCCGGCCCGACTGCCGGGAAGTGATCTCCGAACTGCCGAGCACGTACCTGAAGAAACTCTACTTCGATACCATGGTGTTCGAACCCGGACAGCTCGGCTACCTGATCGAGAAATTCGGCGCCGAACACATCGTGCTGGGCACCGATTACCCCTACGACATGGGAGAAACAGACCCGGTTGGGCTGGTCGGCAAAGTCAAAGGCCTGGACCAGGGCGCCAAGGACTGCATCTGCGGCCTGAACGCGGCCAAGCTGCTGAAAATACCGCATTAAGGTTGCCGCGCCCCGAAAGGGCGGGCGGCATTTTCGTTACTGGCCTCACCCCGAGAGAACCCCTATACCTTGGGGCTGCCTCGAAGGGTGAGGCCTTTTCCTCCGCTCTAAGAACGCCCGTATCACCTAAATTGGGACGCACGGCGATATTGGAGTAAATTCAATTTCCTATGATGGCGAGGTGTGCGTATCATCGTCATGGATTTGAAGATTACAGCAAAAATATAGTATGGGATTATCCCTAAAATGGGAGGACGGAAGCCATGCATCATTTCATGCGGGCGGCGGATTGCAAACTAACCACCGCTTTTCCGGAACATTCCGGCGGATATCGGCGTTTTTCGCTGATCGACCGATCCCACGGCTCGGTTCACACCGGCTGGGGACTTTGTGAACTGGCGGCAGGCGGTCATGTGGACAGCCACGTTCAGTCCTTTGAGAAAAGCTTTTTCGTGCTCGAAGGCAACCCCGTCCTCATCCTCGACGGCCGGGGTTATATCCTAGCACCCGGCGCCTGCGGCGTTATTCCGGTCGGTATGAGCCAGGCGTGGCTGGGGCCAAAAGACGGCGCCGCACGCTGGTTGGACATGAACGCGCCCTGCCCGAAGGGCGAAAATTTCATCACCGATACCTATTTTCTCGGACCCCCGGATAACGTGGAAATAAGGGAACTAGATATCAGGGATCCCCGCTCGCGCCATTTGTTCCGCATGACCGACGACGATATCAAGCTCGAAACCCTGACCATCGGAGCGCGCGTCGATGCGCCCAAAGTATCGGCCAGCATGGCGACGGCACTCCTCGCGTATAGCGGCATCGCACTGAAAATGCTTGTCGACGAGCGGCTGGATGCGGCGCTTCATACCAGCTTCATGGTAGAGTACCAGCCGGGTGGATGCGCCCATCCCCACGACCATCCCCTTGAGGAAGCTTATTATATCGTCGACGGCGAAGTGGAGGCGTGGGCGGATGATGAAAAATATCTAATGAAAAAAGGTGATTTCCTGTGGACCGGAGTGAGGTGCACCCATGCCTTTTATAACCGTAGCAATACGACCGTCCGGTGGCTTGAAACCCAGTCGCCGCAACCCCCCGCCCGAAATTCGTACCGTTTCTCCCGTGATTGGGAATATCTGGAAGAACAAACTGGTTTGACAACAAGGACAGGCGACGAAAAATGAACGATGAAAAATGTTATGTGGTCATAGGCGGCACATCGGGGATTGGCCGGGCGACCGCCGAACTTTACCATGGGCGCGGCCACCGGGTGGTGTTGACGGGCCGTGACGCGCAACGTTGCCGGACGATAGCCGGTGAAATCGGCGAACGGGCCACCGGCATTGCCCTCGATCTCGCCGAACCGGAACGGATCGCCGCCGCCCTGGCAACCATCGATCGTGTCGATGGGCTGGTCATCGCGGCAATCGAACGCGATGCCAACAGCGTTCGCGAATACGATATCGGTCGGGCCAAGCGCTTGGTGACCATAAAATTGGTGGGTTACACCGAGGCGATCCATACTCTCCTGCCCAAGATGACCGACAACGCTTCGGTGGTGCTGTTTGGCGGGCTCGCCAAGGAACGGCCCTATCCCGGTTCGACCACGGTGACCAGCGTCAACGGCGGGATAACCTCCATGATCCGGACCCTTGCCACGGAATTGGCACCCATCCGGTTCAATGCCGTCCATCCCGGCATTATCGGTGACAGCCCGGCCTGGGAAGATAAAGCCGCCGCTCTGGAAGCCACCAAAAAGCGAACCCCGGGCGGACAACTGGCGACCATCCAGGACGTGGTTGGCGCGGTGGATTTTCTGCTTACCAACCAAGGCGTCAACGGCGTTAACCTGTTCGTCGACCGCGGCTGGATGCTGACCTAGAGGCTAAGCCTTCTCAATTTGGGCTCTGATCCCGATTGAGCCATGCGGTCTGACTTCGCAGGATCTAAAGCGGCGCCACGGCGCCGTGCGGTCCTCGATAAGCTTTTCTTCAGATTCGGTTGCAACACTGAAGGAAAGGACACAAGGGACCACTGCGCATGGCACGGCTTTCCACCCACCATCCCGCCGCCGTTTTGCTCGCCCTGGCGATGGTGTTGTTTGTCCAGATCTATACCGCCGTTCAGGATTTTCCGCCGCAACGCATGGGCGCCGACCGGCTGCTGGTCGATTCGGATTCTTACCTGCGCATGCATCTTGTAGAAGAGCTGTGGCGTACGGGAGACTGGTTCGAGAAAACCACTCCCGTCATCAATGCGCCGTATGGGGATGACCGGCCCTGGCCGCGCATCATGGACGCCCTGCTGATTGGCACCGCCCTTCCCTTT
>JAOUPW010000285.1 GCA_029879665.1 Rhodospirillales bacterium
CGTCTGGTGGGTTTCGGCCAATCCGATCTCCCAGGGGCTGCCCGCCTGCATGATGGAGGTAATCGGGCTGGCGCCGGTTCCGCCTTCGGACCCGGAGATCAGAACATGATCGGAATGTGCCTTGGAGACGCCGGCGGCAACCGTGCCGACACCGACTTCCGAGACCAGTTTGACGCTGATCCGGGCTTTCGGGTTGGCGTTCTTGAGGTCATGGATCAGTTGCGCCAGATCCTCAATGGAATAGATGTCGTGATGGGGCGGCGGCGAGATCAGTCCAACCCCCGGGGTCGAATGGCGGACCCGGGCAATGGTCTTGTTGACCTTGTGGCCCGGCAACTGACCGCCCTCGCCGGGCTTCGCGCCCTGGGCCATCTTGATCTGAATCTCGTCGGCATTGACCAGATATTCGGTGGTCACGCCGAAACGGCCGGAAGCCACCTGCTTGACCGCGGAACGCTTGGAATCCCCGTTCGCCATGGGAACAAAACGTTCCGGTTCCTCGCCCCCTTCTCCGGTGTTGGAGCGGCCGCCCAGACGGTTCATGGCAATGGCCAGAGTGGTGTGGGCTTCATAGGAAATGGAACCGAACGACATGGCGCCGGTGGCGAACCGTTTGACGATTTCCGCTGCCGGCTCGACTTCTTCGATGGGGATCGGCCTATTCGGTAATTTGAAATCAAACAGGTTGCGAAGGGTGCGCACCTTCCTGCCCTGTCCGTTCATCAGATAGGTGTATTCCTTGAACAGCTTGTAATCACCGGAACGGATGGCGTGCTGCATCTTGGAAATGGTTTCCGGCGCCCACATGTGCTCTTCACCGCGCAAACGGAAAGCCAACTCGCCGCCGACATCAAGCGCATCCTTATAGATCGCCTCATTGCCGTAAGCCTGGCGGTGACGGCGCAAGGTTTCCTCGGCAATTTCCTTCAGACCCACGCCTTCGATGGCTGATTGGGTGTTGGTAAAGTACTTGTCGATGAATTCGGAAGACAAACCCACGGCGTCGAATATCTGCGCGCCGCAGTAGGACTGATAGGTCGAGATGCCCATTTTCGACATCACCTTTAAAATGCCCTTGTCCACGGCCTTGATATAATTTTTTTGCGCCTTTTCTTCGGAAAGATCGGATGCGTATTCGGGCAGCAGCGCGGAAATGCTCTCGAACGCCAGATAGGGATTGATGGCTTCCGCTCCGTATCCGGCGAGCAGACAGAAATCATGCACTTGGCGGGCTTCGCCGGTTTCAACGACAAGCCCGGATTCAGTCCTCAATCCTTCACGAATCAGGTGATGGTGAACGGCGGCGGTCGCCAATAATGCCGGAATTGCGACATGGTCCGAATCCATGGTTCGGTCGGAAAGGATGATAATATTATATCCCTCGGTAACCGCTTTTTCCGCCCTCAGACAAATGTCTTCCAGCGCATGTTCCATCCCGGCCGCGCCCAGATCCGCCGGATAGCAGATGTTGAGGGTGTAGGTGCGGAATGCGTTGTCCACCTTTTCGTGGATATGGGTGATCTTTTCCAGATCGACGTTGCTCAGGATCGGCTGCATTACTTCCAGCCGCTTATGCTTGCCGCCCGTCGCCAGATCGAGAAGGTTGGGCCGAGGTCCGATCAAAGAGACCAACGACATCACCAGTTCCTCGCGGATGGGATCGATGGGCGGATTCGTAACCTGGGCGAAGCATTGCTTGAAATAGTCGTACAGCATCTTCGGGCGTTCAGACAGAACCGCCTGGGGAATGTCACGGCCCATGGAAGCGATCGGATCCTGACCGCTGACGGCCATGGGGCCGAGGAAAAATTTGAGGTCTTCCTGGGTGTAACCAAAAGCCTGCTGGCGGTCCATGAGGGTATTCCAGCCGGGCCGCATGGCCGCAACTTCACCCGGAAGGTCCTGGAGCTTGATCTGGGTTTCCGACAACCACTGCTGATAGGGCTTGGCCGAGGAAAGTTCGTTCTTCAGTTCCTCGTCATCAATGATGCGGCCCTGTTCCAGATCGATCAGGAACATCCTGCCCGGCTGCAAGCGCCATTTCTTGACGATTTTTTCTTCCGGGATATCGAGGACGCCCATTTCGGAGGCCATCACCACCATGTCGTCATCGGTGATCAGGTAGCGCGCCGGGCGCAGGCCGTTGCGGTCAAGGGTGGCGCCGATCTGACGGCCGTCGGTAAAGGCGACCGCCGCCGGGCCGTCCCAGGGTTCCATCAGGGCGGCGTGATATTCATAAAAGGCGTGACGGCTGTCATCCATCAACGGGTTGTTATCCCAAGCTTCCGGGATCATCAGCATCATCGCATGGGCCAGGGGATAGCCGCCGGCGACCAATAATTCGAGGGCGTTGTCGAACGTCGCCGAATCGGAGTTGCCATCCCCGATCAGCGGCCACAACTTTTCCAGATCGTCGCCGAGGATCTCCGAAACCATGTTGTGGCGGCGCGCCAGCATCCAGTTGATATTGCCACGAAGGGTGTTGATTTCCCCGTTATGGCAAAGGTATCGGAAAGGCTGCGCCAATTCCCAAGACGGGAAGGTGTTGGTGGAAAACCGCTGATGAACCAAGGCTAATGCCGATTCAAACCGTTCGTCGGAAAGATCCTTGTAATAAACGCGAATGTTCTTGGCCAGGACCATGCCTTTATAGCAAATGGTCCGGGACGACATTGAGGTGATGTAGAGCCGAACGCCTATGTGATTTTCAAAATCCCAGACCCGGTGATGGGCCTGTTTGCGAATGACGTATAATTTCCGCTCGAAGGCGTTTTGATCCGGGCAGTTTTTTCCACGGCCAATGATAACCTGACGGATCACCGGTTCCATCGGTTTGACGCTTTCGCCAAGACAAGAGGAATCGACGGGAACGTCCCGCCAGGCCAGGACCCTCTGTCCCTCGTCTTCTATGGTCCGGTTAATGGCGTTTTCACACGAGGTCCGGTCATTTTTATCGGCGGGCAGAAAGCACATGCCGACACCGTATTCGCCGACTTTCGGCAGCTCCACGCCCAAGGCGGCGCATTCGGCCCGGAAGAACGGATCCGGAAGCTGCAACAGAATCCCCGCCCCGTCGCCGGCCAGGGGATCAGCCCCGACAGCGCCTCGGTGGGTTAGATTTTCAAGAATCTCAAGGCCCTGAAGAACGATTTTATGACTTTTGCGGTTCTTGATATTGGCGACGAAACCAATTCCGCAGGCGTCATGCTCGTTCCGGGGGTCATAGAGACCCTGTTTTCCGGGCCTACCAGTGATCCTCATGAGTTTCTTTGATCCTCTCTCTCTTCTCTCGATCATGCCGTTTATCACGGCTTATTCTATTGTTAGCGTACTTTTTTTAGCGCAGAACTCTGACGCGGCCGTACTGTATCAGGCCGTGGGACATACTGCCACGTCAGGAAAATCGCGCCAAAATATTTCAAAGAGGTGCAGAGGCCGGACCGGCCCCTGCTAACCCTTTGAAAATTGGCGACCCCAACGGGATTCGAACCCGTGTTGCCGGCGTGAAAGGCCAGTGTCCTAGGCCTCTAGACGATGGGGTCATAACGGCGAGTTTCGTATATGGCTTTCCCCATAAAATCAAGCCTTGTAAGTGATTTAAGTTACATATTAGTCGTTGACATTCATCCCTAAAACTAAAGAAAACCGCCGCTTATCTAAGGTTCGGCCTGATTTAGGGGCTGAACGCCTACCCTTTTGTGTGTTTCAAAACACGAGCCCCCGACCTATTATTACCTTATGGGCGGTTGGCTCATAACTATCTGATAACTCATTCACTTCATCGAACACGTAAGGAAGTTTCTGCATGTTGCAAGGAAAAGTCCTGGTTGCCCAGGGAGGCGGCCCCACGGCGGTCATCAATCAGTCTTTGGTCGGCGCGGTGCTGGAATCGCGCAAATACCCAGGTGTGGAGCACGTCTACGGCGCGCTGCATGGGGTCAGCGGCATCGTCAACGAGG
>JAOUPW010000286.1 GCA_029879665.1 Rhodospirillales bacterium
AGCCTTCCTTGATCAACACCAGATCGCGGTCCCCAATGGGCCCAAGGGCCGGAGCATCCGCCGATCGGCGGAGATGGACGGTATAAGTGCGCATAACTTTATCCGAAACGCTCCGTTTGATGAACGGCCTGGCCTAAAGCGGCCCCTGGCGGCCCTTACAGCGAACCGCCGAGAACGCCCTTGGTCGACGGGACCTGATCGGCCTTGCGGGGATCGATTTCCACCGCCTGCCTGAGCGCCCGGGCCAGGCCCTTGAAGCACGATTCCACAATATGGTGATTGTTGTCGCCATAGAGGGTTTCCACGTGCAGGGTCAGGCCGGCGGCCTGGGCGAAGGCCTGAAACCATTCCTTGAACAGTTCGGTGTCCATTTCGCCCAGCTTGTCGCGGGCGAAGACCACTTTCCACACCAGATGAGGCCGGTTGGAGGCGTCCAGGGTAACCCGGGTCAGGGTTTCGTCCATGGGCGACAGGGCCTGGCCGAAGCGGGCGATGCCGGTGCGGTCGCCCAGCGCCTGACGCACCGCCTCGCCGACGGCGATGCCGACGTCTTCGGTGGTGTGGTGAAAATCGATGTGCAAATCACCCTCGGCCCTGACCTCAAGATCAATAAGGCTATGGCGGGAAAGCTGTTCAAGCATATGGTCAAGAAAGCCAATCCCGGTGGCGACATCGTACTTGCCGTCGCCGTCCAGGTTCACGGACGCCGAAATCTTGGTTTCAAAGGTATTGCGCTCTACGCGGGCCGTGCGCATCGGGGTTCTCCTTGTGTTGAATTGCGGAACTTGTAGCAGGAACCGGGGCCATCCGCCAGTACCGCCATGCCGCCCGCCGCCATCCCGGCCCTTGACCCGGCCGCCCGAGGAGCATAAATCCTCACCAGCGGCCCCCCGGCCCCCGGGGGGCATTTTGGCCCCAATGGCCAGTCATTTCCGGGAGTTTCCGCCGATATGTCCCCCCCGTCAGAAAGATCTTCCGCCTCCTGGCACGGCACCACCATCCTTTGCGTGCGCAAGGGAGAGAACGTGGTCATCGCCGGCGACGGCCAGGTCAGCCTCGGCGATACCGTGATCAAGGCCGGCGCGCGTAAGGTGCGGCCCATCGGCAACGGCAAGGTGATCGGCGGTTTCGCCGGCGCCACCGCCGATGCCTTTACCCTGTTCGAGCGCCTGGAAGCGAAGCTGGAACAATATCCCGACCAGCTGACCCGGGCCTGCGTCGAGCTGGCCAAGGACTGGCGCACCGATCGTTACCTTCGCCGCCTGGAAGCGATGATGGCGGTGGCCGACAAATCCGTTTCCCTGGTGCTGACCGGGACCGGCGATGTGCTCGAGCCCGACGACGGCCTGATCGGAATCGGGTCCGGTGGCAACTATGCGCTGGCGGCGGCCCGCGCCTTGATCGACCGGGACGACATGGACGCCGAAGCCGTTGCCCGCCGGGCGATGAAAATCGCCGCCGGCATCTGCGTCTACACCAACGAAAACGTAACCCTTGAATCCCTTTGACAGCAGCGAGCCTTCATGACCGCTTTCACGCCACGCGAAACCGTATCCGAACTTGACCGTTACATCGTCGGCCAGGCGGACGCCAAGCGCGCCGTTGCCATTGCGCTGCGCAACCGTTGGCGCCGCCAGCAGCTTGATGACGATCTGCGCGAGGAAATTCTGCCGAAAAATATTTTAATGATCGGCCCCACCGGGGTCGGTAAAACGGAAATTGCGCGCCGCCTGGCAAAACTGGCGGACGCACCGTTCATCAAGGTGGAAGCCACCAAGTTCACGGAAGTGGGTTACGTCGGCCGCGATGTGGAACAGATCATCCGCGACTTGCTTGAAGGCGCCATCCACATGACCCGCGAATCCATGCGCAAGCAGGTTCAAGCAAAGGCCGAGATCATGGCGGAAGAGCGTGTGCTCGATGCCCTGGTCGGTGAAAATTCATCGAAGGAAACCCGGGAAAATTTCCGCAAGCGCCTGCGCGACGGCCTACTGGACGACAAGGAAGTAGAAATCCAGGTTCAAGACACGGGAATAAGCAGCATGCCGACCATCGATATCCCCGGCATGCCGGGCTCGCAGATGGGTATGCTCAACCTCAACGAAATGCTGGGCAAGGCCTTCGGCGAACGCACCAAGTCGAAAAAAACCACCGTCGCGGAGTCTTACGAAACGCTGATCGCGGAAGAAAGCGACAAGCTGCTGGACGAGGACGCGGTGATCAAGACCGCCATCGATGCGGTTGAAAACAACGGCATTGTTTTTCTCGACGAGATCGACAAGATCACCGCGCGGTCCGAGCGGGTCGGCGCCGATGTCAGCCGCGAAGGAGTGCAGCGCGATCTGCTGCCCCTGATTGAAGGCACGGTGGTTTCAACCAAGTACGGCGCGGTCACCACCGACCATGTGCTGTTCATCGCGTCCGGCGCTTTTCATCTCGCCAAGCCTTCGGACATGTTGCCCGAGCTGCAGGGGCGGCTGCCGATTCGAGTCGAGCTCAATGCCCTGACGCGTGATGATTTCGTGCGCATCCTGACCGAACCGGAAGCGTCCCTGATCAAGCAGTACGTCGCCTTGATGGGAGTCGAGGACGTGACTCTGGAATTCACCGACGAGGCGGTTGCGGAAATCGCCGACCTTGCCGCCGAGATCAATTCCGGGGTCGAGAACATCGGCGCCCGGCGCCTGCACACGGTGATGGAAAAGCTGGTGGAAGACATCAGCTTCACTGCATCGGAACGCTCCGGCGAAGCCATTACCGTTGACGCCAAGCTGGTGCGCGACACCGTCGGCGAGCTGGCCAAGAACGCCGACCTCAGCAAGTTTATTCTTTAGGTCTTTTTACGCAAATGCGTCGTCGCGGCTCGGGGCCGGTCCGCTCGGGATTTGCTCTTGTTGTTTTTACGCAAATGCGTCGTCGCGGCTCGGGGCCGGTCCGCTCGGGATTTGCTCTTGTTGTTTTTACGCAAATGCGTCGTCGTGGCTCGGGGCCGGTCCGCTCGGGATTTGCTTTAATACACCGGCCCGCCCTTGGCCGGTGTGGTGGCGCGGCGCAGTTCCGCCAGCACCCACTCGACGGTTTCGTCGTCCAGTTCGCCAATGGACTTGCTCAGCAGATTGGCGAGTTCGGTCGCCCGCGGACTGAGACCCGAGGTGTCCACCACAACCCGGGGGTGGGACAGTTCGGCCAGATGCTTCAGTTCTTCCGCTTCGTCCCAGATGAGGTCCAGGTAGCCGCAGATCTGCAGGATCAGCCCGGGTCCGGGGCGGCCCCGGTTGCCGTGTTCCAGCGCCGACAGGTACGCCGAGGACACGCCCAGGTCCCCCGCCATTTGTTTCAGCAAAATGCCGCGATCTTCGCGCAGCACCCTGATTTTTTCACCGAAAGGAGTCATGGCGGTCATGTCCGTGACGGGAGGCCGTTTGCAACTGAATACAAGTATATCACTTTCGCTTGCGCAGACGTAGGTAAAGTGCGCCTTCGCCGCCGTCCCGGGGCTGAGCCGGGGTATAACCCAGCACACGTTCGCGGTTGGGGGCCTCGTTGAGCCAACGGGGCACGGCGGCGCGGAGGATTCCGATGGTGCCGTCCCGCTGCAGTCCCTTGCCGGTGATGATCAGAACCTGGCGCTGGCCCTTATCCTGGGCCCGGGCGAGAAAATTCGCGAGCGCCCGGTGCGCCTGATCCTGGGTCATGCCGTGCAGGTCGAGCCGGGCTTCCGGTTCGAACCGGCCCCGGCGCAACCGTTGCGCCGTGCGCTTGTCCAGGCCCGGAATACGGCCGGGGGCCAGGTCCGGTAAGGGGCGGCAAGGCGGAGAAGGGGCGGGTGAAGGGGCGGCGCGCGCGGGTGGTTTTTTTTGTTTCGTCTTCGAAAGAGGCTTTATTTTATACGACTCTTTTGTGAGTTTGGCGCTAACACCCCGTCCCGGCAGGGG
>JAOUPW010000287.1 GCA_029879665.1 Rhodospirillales bacterium
GGTCTTTGATGATCAAGGGCAATTCCAAGGCTACCGGGGAACCGGAACCAACATTACAGCCCAAGTCGAAGCCGAGCACCAAGCGGCGCAAGCTCAACAAAGGCTGTTTGATGCCATTGAAGGCATTCCGGAAAGTATTCTTTTATACGATGCGGAAGATAAATTCGTCGTCTGCAACAGTTCTTATCGGAATAACCGGAAGGATATTGAAGAGTTTCTCGTTCCGGGCACTCCGATCGAGGAAATAATCCGCGCGATTGCCGATAAAGGCCTGGTTAAACTGACGGGCACGACTACCGAGGATTGGGTCCATAAAAGGATGGAACAACATCGGAATCCTTCCGAGGTCTATGAAGAATGCTGGCATGATGGTCGCTGGTTTCTATTCAACGAATACCGGACCAGCGACGGTGGCGCCATTGTCTTGATCAAGGATATTACTGAACAAAAGGAAGTGGAGATTGAGCTGCGTCAGGCACGGGAAAGCGCCGAAGAGGCAAGCCGCGCAAAATCGGAATTCCTGGCAAACATGAGCCATGAACTAAGAACCCCCCTGAACGCAATTATCGGTTTTTCCGATGCCGCCCGGTCGGAAATTTTTGGCCCCGTCAAACCTGATAAGTACAAAGAATATATCGATAATATTCATGCATCCGGGTTGCATCTTCTGGGGCTGATCAGCGATATTCTCGACCTTTCCAAGATTGAAGCCGGCGCGCCGGACTTCCATGAAGAGCGGGTCGATATCCGAAAAATAATCGAGGATTCTTTGGAATTGGTCGGACCGCAGGCTCGCCAAAAGGATTTGCGCCTGATTTTTGATGCCACCGAATCCCTCCCCGCTCTCATGGCGGATGAACGGAAAGCAAAGCAGGTGCTTCTCAATCTCCTTTCCAATGCCATCAAATTTACCCCGAATGGCGAACAGATTGAGATATCTGCACACGTGAACGAAAAGGGTGAAATGATTATTTCCGTTTCCGATAACGGGATCGGAATTGATTCTAAGGATATTCCAAAGGTATTGTCGGCATTCGGCCAGATAGACAGCCCGCTTTCGCGTTCGCATGCCGGAACAGGATTGGGACTTCCCCTCTCTCTGGGGCTGATGGAGCTTCATGGCGGCACCCTTGAACTGTCCAGTGCGCTTAATAAAGGCACCACGGTAACTGTCCGATTCCCCGCCGATCGCGTAATATCCTCATCGGATGATCAAATACCGAGGGAATAATCGATTGACTCAAGACCCTGCCGGCGCCGCCGCTGCGGGCCATCCGGAGACTGCCGCCGCCGCCGCCGCCATCCTTCGCGAAGGCGGCAATGCGTACGATGCCGTGTTGGCCGGTTTGTGCGCAGCCTGCGTTTGCGAACCGGTACTGGCTTCTCTGGGTGGCGGTGGATTTTTATTGGCCCGGACCGGGCAAGATGAATCCCGGCTCTATGATTTTTTCGTGCAAACCCCAAGATCCCGACACTCCGAATCCGAAGTGGATTTCTTCCCTATCCTTGCCGATTTTGGAACCGCCCAGCAGGAATTTCATATTGGCCGGGGGTCCATCGCAACCCCGGGGATCGTAAAAGGAATGTTCCAAATTCACCGGGAACTCTGCACCATGCCCATGGCTCGTATAGTCGAACCTGCGCTGGAACTGGCCCGTAAGGGGGTCACGATCAATCCCTTCCAAGCCTATATCTTCCGTATTGTTGAAAAAATATATAGCCGCGATGAAGTAAACGGAATCTTTTCCAGTCGCAAAATACCGGAAACCCTGATTGGAGAAGGGGAGATTTTGCGAAATCCAGAATTTGCAGATACCCTGGAAGTGCTTGCCCGGGAAGGCGAAGACCTGTTCTATCGAGGTGATATCGCCAAAACCATAATTGACGATTGCCGGACAGGCGGGGGGCACTTGTCCCCGGAAGATATGGAAAATTACCGGGTTGATTGCCGGGTGCCGTTGGGAATTTCCTTTCGGGATACTCGCCTGTTGACAAACCCCCCGCCATCGACCGGCGGAATTCTGATCGCCTTTGCCCTCGAAATGGCCCGGCAATCAGACTTGGTTTCCGTAAATTTCGGTTCCGTGGAATATCTTGTCCGGCTGGCAAAAGCCATGGAACTGACAAACAAGGCCCGGGTTGAAAGCCGATTGCATGAAACGGATGCGGCTTCTGCCGCGGAAGTGTTATTGAATCCTTCTTTCCTTGAAATGTACCGGAAGGAAGTACTTGGACGCCCCCTTGCCCAGCGCGGCACAACCCACATCAGCGTTATCGATAAAAAAGGAAATGCCGCCAGCATGACGGTTTCAAACGGCGAAGGATCTTCGTATGTTGTTCCAGGAACCGGTATCATGCTCAACAATATGCTGGGCGAAGAAGATATCAATCCGCACGGATTTCAGAACTGGCCGACAGATACCCGCATGTGCTCGATGATGGCACCATCCGTATTGGTATGGCCGGAAGGAAAGCTTGCCGCACTTGGCTCCGGCGGGTCAAACCGCATCCGAACGGCGATCCTTCAGGTTCTCCTCAATCTACTCGCATTTGAAATGTCCGCCGAGGATGCCGTCAATTCTCCGCGCATCCATGTTGAAGGAGACCTGATCAATTTGGAAGACGGATTCGAACCTGCCACGAGTTCCAAGGTGGCGAGTGGATTTTCAAATGTGAAGAAATGGGAAGAAAAGAATCTTTTCTTTGGCGGAGTTCATGCTGTTATTCGCGATCCGGCAAAAAAAGAA
Source organism: Rhodospirillales bacterium (assembly GCA_029879665.1). GTDB lineage: Bacteria > Pseudomonadota > Alphaproteobacteria > Rhodospirillales > JAOUPW01 > JAOUPW01. Next base: position 2,748 of record JAOUPW010000287.1, read on the forward strand.
TTTACCGGCGCGGGTGATCCCCGTCGGGGTGGCGCCATCGTTGTCGCATGAGTGCACATGCGCGGATCACAACATGCCGCCTTCCGTCTTATAACGCTATACGGTTTTCCTTTGTTTTTTCAGTTCACGGGCATAAGTGATAACCCCTTCCGCCATGGCCATGCACTTTGGCGTGGAGTCACAGTGCATATGATTTTCACAGGGAAGTTCGCCGCCGTCATTGGCGACAATCTGGTAACGGCGGCACATGCTTTTCGCCAACATGCGTTTCAAGCGGGCATCGGCAAGTGCGCCATCGGCTACATTTTTCCTTTGGGATTGTCGCTCCAGATTTTCATCTGCTACCAAGACTTCCTGCATGACGGTCTCCCAAAAATCAGTTTTTATCGTTCCGTAGAAACAAGCCGTTATCCACAACTCGAAACCATGAGGTTCGCCTGTATACCTTCCATACAATAGGATGACAATTGAAATGAGCTTCAGAACGAGCACATAAAATGCTTTAAAAACAACAAGTTATATTGCCGTATGGGCTTAGTGGGGATAAGTAATCTCAACGCCCGATCAAGGGCCAAACCAAGCCATTATTTTAGATTTTTTTGTGGATAACCATTCATCCCACTTGGGGGTTACTTATCCACAGGCTGTTAGAGTCGGGGATAAAGGGGGGAATCGGGAATATTCCGCGTATCAAAATCCAGAAAAGCGAGTAACAGTTGGCTGCCCAGAATAATCGGTAGCGCCGCCAGCACCACCGTCCCGGCAGTGGCGGGAACATCCGAGGCAATGCTTTCAGCCCACTTGACCGCCCCAAAAATTATTCCAAACAGAAGCATGAATGGCCCCAGCAGTAATTCGATCGAAGCGATATTGAAATCCCTCAGGTAATAGACATAAAAGATCCTCTTGATTGCATTGATACAGTTCTTGCCTGCAAATTTGAAAATTTCGTTATGGATTTTCAAGCTGCTTTTCTCGTTCCCATATCTAGCCCGCATGGGAATATCAGCTACCGCGGCACGCAGAACATTCAAACGAAACAACATGTCCGATTCAAAGAAATAACCTTTACTGATTTTTTTGAATGGCAGCCGCCCGGCTACTTTAGCGTGGATCGCGGTATATCCATTGGTCGGATCAAAAATATTCCAATAACCACTCGACATTTTGGTTGCAAAAGA
>JAOUPW010000288.1 GCA_029879665.1 Rhodospirillales bacterium
CTGTCATTTTAGGGAGTAATTAGGTTTATGGCACGGACACCCTCAGCTTCCAAATCTTCGACAGGGAAAGACCGCGGCTCCCGTGGCGGTCGCGGTTCCCGCAGCGATCATGGCGAACGCGAAGATACGGAATTTATGGATAAACTCGTCGGCATCAACCGCGTTGCCAAGGTTGTAAAAGGCGGGCGTCGTTTTTCGTTTGCCGCATTGGTCGTGGTAGGTGATGGCAAGGGCCGGGTTGGATTTGGCACCGGTAAGGCTCGTGAAGTGCCTGAAGCGATCCGCAAGGCGACGGATCAGGCCAAACGCAAGTTGATCCATGTTCCTCTGCGCGAAGGCCGGACCCTTCATCACGATGTCGAAGGCCGTTATGGCGCGGGACGGGTCGTGCTGCGTGCGGCCCCGTCTGGAACCGGTATTATCGCCGGTGGCCCCATGCGCGCGGTGTTTGAAACCATGGGCGTGCATGATGTTGTCTCGAAATCTATCGGCACTCAAAACCCTCACAATATGATCAAAGCCACGTTCGAGGCCTTGAAACTTTGCGTGTCCCCCCGGTCTGTTGCAGCCCGGCGCGGATTGAAAATCAGTGATATCGTATCCCGCCGAAGCGGCGCCGCCGCCGCTGCCGCGGGGAAGGAGTAGATCAATGTCCGCCGGCAATAAAGGGACCGTCAAGATTACCCAAACGGGAAGCCCCATTGGCCGCAGAAAGGACCAGCGGGCAACATTGGTTGGTCTGGGATTAAATAAATTGCACAGGACCAGTGAATTGGAAGATACGCCTGCAGTGCGCGGGATGATTGATAAGGTAAAACACCTGATCCGTATTGAAGAAGCCGGTTGATCCCGGGTTCCACAGTTCATTGTAAGGATTAAGAAAAATGAGATTGAACGAAATTCGAGACAATTCCGGTGCTACTCGTCCGCGAAAGCGTGTCGGGCGTGGAATGGCTTCAGGCACGGGCAAAACGTCCGCCAAGGGCATGAAGGGGCAGAAATCCCGTAGCGGTGTTTCGCTCCTCGGCTTTGAAGGTGGACAGATGCCCCTTTACCGGCGCCTGCCCAAGCGCGGCTTCAATAATATTTTTGCCAAGAAGTATTCCGTGGTCAATCTCAGTGCCGTGCAAAAGTTTATCGATGCCGGAAAGTTGGACAGTTCCAAACCCGTGGACGCGGAAGCCCTCCGGGAAGCGGGCTTGTTCAAGCGAATTCGCGACGGCGTCCGTCTTCTCGGCACCGGCGAGTTGAAGGCCAAGTTGGATATCAAGGTCAGCGGCGCCTCCAAATCCGCCATAGCGGCTGTCGAAAAAGCCGGCGGCACGGTGACTCTTCTGGCTCCGGTCAAGTCCGAAGCCAAGGCTGAAGGCAAGTCCAAGAAAGCGTCTCAGGAAGAAAGTTAAGGATTGATGGCTTCCGCTGCTGAACAACTTGCTGCGAATATGAATTTCGGTGCCTTTGCCAAGGCAACGGAACTGAAGAATCGCATCTGGTTCACGTTGGGCGCCCTGATCATTTATCGGCTGGGGACTTATATCCCCCTGCCTGGAATTGATCCCGTTGTTCTTAAGGATATTTTTTCCCGCCAGTCCGGCGGTATTCTCGGCATGTTTGATATGTTCGCGGGCGGCGCATTATCGCGCATGACCATCTTCGCGCTGAATATCATGCCCTACATTTCCGCGTCCATCATCATGCAGTTGCTGACGGCAGTTTCGCCGCAATTGGAAGCGTTGAAAAAAGAAGGTGAGTCCGGCCGCAAGAAGATCAACCAGTACACCCGTTACGGTACGGTGGTGATTACCGCCCTTCAGGCCTATGGCATTGCAGCCGGCCTTCAGGGCATGACCTCCAGTGCAGGTTCCGCGATCACCATCGATCCCATGATGTTTCGTTTAACGACCGTGATCACCCTTGTCGGTGGAACGATGTTCCTGATGTGGCTGGGCGAACAGATTACCGCCCGGGGTGTCGGCAACGGCATCTCCCTGATCATTTTTGCAGGAATCGTCGCCAACCTTCCCGGAGCCCTGGCCGGCACCCTGGAACTTGGCCGTACCGGTGCGATATCGACCCTGTTGATCATTGTTCTTCTGATGATGTCGGTGGGCGTTATTTTCTTCATTGTTTTCATGGAACGTGCCCAGCGGCGGATTATCATCCAGTACCCGAAGCGCCAGCAGGGGAACAAGATTATGGGTGGCGAAAGCTCGCACTTGCCGCTCAAGCTCAATACGGCAGGCGTAATTCCGCCGATTTTCGCCAGCTCCATTCTGCTTCTGCCGATTACGGTCATCGGCTTTTCCGCCGGACAGGGCCCGGAATGGCTTACGACCATGGCCGCCTATCTTGGCCGGGGACAGCCGCTTTACCTGTTTATCTATATTTCGATGATCGTATTTTTTGCATTTTTCTATACCGCCGTGGTCTTCAATCCCTCGGAAACGGCGGACAATCTGAAGAAGTACGGCGGGTTCGTGCCCGGCATCCGTCCCGGCAAGAATACCTCTGAATACCTGGACAGGATATTGACCCGGCTGACCGTCTTAGGGGCGGCGTATCTGGCGGCTGTCTGTCTTCTGCCGGAAATTTTGATCTCTCAATATTCGGTGCCTTTCTATTTCGGCGGCACCAGCCTTCTGATTGTGGTGACTGTAACCATGGATACGGTGGCCCAGATACAGTCCCATCTCTTGGCGCATCAATATGAGGGTTTGATCAAAAAATCCAAGCTGAGGGGCCGTCGATGAACCTGATTCTTTTTGGTCCGCCCGGCGCTGGAAAGGGAACTCAGGCGAAACGTTTGCAGGATGCCTATGGCATCGTTCAGCTTTCGACCGGCGATATGCTACGCGCGGCGGCGGCCTCGGGCAGCGAACTCGGCAAACAGGTCAAGGATATCATGGAATCTGGGGGCTTGGTGCCGGATGACCTGATCATCAATATGATTTCCGCCCGGATCGATGAGAAAGATTGCGAAAAAGGCTTTATCCTGGACGGGTTCCCCCGCACCACGCCGCAGGCGGAAGCTCTGGACCGCATGCTGATCGAGAAAAGCCTGAAAATCGACAACGTGGTCGAAATGAAGGTGGACGACGAAGCCATGGTGGAGCGAATCGGGGGACGCTTTACCTGCGCCGGATGCGGTGCGGGATACCATGACAGCTTTCAAAAACCCCAAAAAACCGGGGTATGCGATACGTGCGGCGGGACGGAATTTACACGACGGGCTGATGACAACGCGGACACCGTTCGTTCGCGCCTTAAGGCCTACAATGAGCAGACAGCCCCAATTTCGGCCTATTATGCGGAAAAAGGGGTCCTAAAATCGGTGGACGGCATGGCCGCCATTGACGAAGTGACGAGGCAGATTAAGAAGATTGTCGGGTAATCGGGAGCGTGTTGACTTGGGGCTGTGAGTCCTTATAATCGCGCTCTTCGTAATCCCGGCAAATGAAATTTTTGTTTAACTCCAAGGTGTAAGGAGAACCAGCTTTGGCGCGAATCGCTGGCGTGAACCTACCGACCGGGAAACGGGTCGTCATCGCATTAACATATATCTATGGCATTGGCCGGACCAAGGCCCGGGAGATCTGCGCTGCAGTGGAAATTCCGGACGAACGTCGCGTGAGCCAGTTGACCGAAGACGAGGTCAAGAGGATCCGTGAGGCCATTGATGCCAACTATCAGGTGGAAGGGGATCTTCGCCGAGAAGTTTCCATGAATATCAAGCGCCTGATGGATCTTGGTTGTTATCGTGGCCTCAGGCACCGCCGAGGCCTCCCCGTCCGGGGGCAGCGTACGCATACCAATGCGCGCACCCGCAAGGGCCCGGCCAAAGCGATTGCCGGCAAGAAAAAAGTGACCAAATAGGTTTATTTAGGAAATACCGATGGCTAAACCCACGACACAGCGGCCACG
>JAOUPW010000289.1 GCA_029879665.1 Rhodospirillales bacterium
CTGCCTTGTGGACCAGGGGGGGGATAAGGATCCTCGCCGCAGGCCGAGAGCACGAACAATCCGGCCAATGCGATTACAGGGGACGCGCGCATGTCGTCACATCAGAACCGCAACGCCGCCGAACAGGACGGCAAACAGCCCCGCCAGCACGCCGCCGGCCAGAGCCGGCCTTACCGCTCCCTTCCCGTCGCCGACTGCGGCGAGACCGGCGGACACGCCCTTGCAAAGCACCGCCGTCAGGGCCGCCGCCGCAATCACCAGCACCGGCAGCAACGGAAGATGCATGACCCAAAAATCCGATCCCAGATAGATCCGTGCACCATCGGGAGTGAAGCCCAGGAACACATATGCCGCCTCGATCCACGACAATCGGGCGCTATGCAACTGTACGACCGACAGAACGGCGGCGGCGGCGGCGCTGAGCCCGATTCCCATCAACGCCGGCCCGGCGCCGGCGCGGCGCATGGATGCCGACAGGATGGAAAGAGTGAGGGGAAGGCTCAGGGACGTCCACAGGAGGGCGGGGATCAGGCTTTGCCAGTCCCGGGACGGATTTGCTTCGATTACCGCCAGACGGCCCATCAGCAGGGCCAGGAAAAACAGAACGAAGGAAATCGGGATCATCGCCAGAAAGCGGTTCATGAATAGCGAGAAGCCGTTATTTTCGAATCCCGCCTCAAATCCTCCTAGGGGCAACACCCTATCGACGCAAATCTTGACGCCGAAACAGGCCGCAAAATACATGGGCGCGATAAGAAAGCTTTCCAGAACCGAATGGCTGAAAACATTACTTTGCGCATGTCCGGTAAACCGGATGAGCACATAAAGGGGAACACCGATAAAAACGGAAACAAACAAAAACAGCGACAGCAATCCATTGATCAACCGAAGCCAGGTTACTTCCGACGTGAAATGCAGGACCGCAAACGCAGCATAGACAGCCAGGCAATAAACGATCAACGCCGGCGAACCGCCGAACAGGGCGTTGATCAGGGCGGCGGCGGGAACCAAAACCAGCACATAGCCCAGAAAAAGCAGGCCAACCATGCTGGATCTGTCGGCGTTGATGAATCCGGCGGACACCAGAGACGCGGCCCGAGCGGCAGTCCAGGCGGCAGCACAGCGCAGGCACTCGCCCCAGCCGGCGGCGGCGATCTTCCGCCACCCCCTTCCCCACCCCGGGCCAATCAACTCCGAACGATGGCTATGACGCGTCCCCAGATCGAGAAGATACAGATACGCAAACGCCAGTATGCTGATCATCGCAAGACCGGCAAACACCGCTCGAATGAACTCAAGTCCGTTCATCGCCGGAGCGCCGGTTTTAAGCCTGGAAGGCGCGAATCGGGCGCGGCGGACGGCGCCTTTCCCCGTTCAAATCCGAATCGAGTCGTGTGTTCAGTCAGTTTGAGAGCGTAAAAATCCATGATCCGGTAAAATCTTACAGGTAATTTGTTTAAAATGTTAACGATTTGCTTCGCGGATAAATTCTCGCCGACCGCATGCTCCGTGGATTAATCCGCCTTATCGCGGGATGCATGATAAATATCGAATATATAAGTTATTACATATAGTTAAGATGAACTCGACAGGATATTTATTGCCACGCACGCCGTTGCCGAAAGACGGACCGCCCCCCTGACTCAACATTTATTCCCCACTTTCGCAATCGTTAAAACGTTAACAAATAGGCTTATTTACCGGGATTGCCGCCTTGCAAAGGACAAAGCTTATGATTACGGTTTTCCTCATTCCAGAGGGATGAACACCTGCGATGGGTAAATGACGTCATAAAATTTCACTCGGCAATCTGACTCAACCCATTGCCCTTTCTTCGACACCAATTTGGGGAATTCACATGAACAAATCTGATCTCATTTCCGCCGTCGCAGATCAATCCGGACTATCCAAAACAGATGCGTCAAATGCTGTTGATTCTTTGTTTGACACCATCACCAAGACTTTGAAGTCTGGCGGTGAGGTTAAAGTTCCCGGTTTTGGAAACTTCAGTGTTTCCAAGCGTGCGGCCCGCGAAGGGCGCAACCCGCAGACCGGCGAAAAAATTACGATCTCGGCGTCCAAGTCTCCGAAGTTCAAGGCCGGCAAAGGCCTCAAGGACGCGCTCAACAACAGGTAATTTTGCCCTGTTCAGCGGTTTTACTTAAAAAAACCCCCGGTGCCGTTCCAAGTGAACGGTCCGGGGGTTTTTAGTTGCCCGGGGTCGAGCCCGGAACACGTTACAGCAGGAACAAGCCGGCCAGCGCCAGGAAAACGAAAAAGCCGACCACGTCGGTGACCGTGGTCAGGAAGACGCTGGAGGCCACCGCCGGATCGACGCCGATGCGTTCCAGCAGGATCGGAATGGTGGTTCCCGCCAGCCCGGCGACGGTCATGTTGATGATCATGGCCAAAGCGATCACCCCCCCCAACGCAAGGCTTCCGAACCACACCCAGACCACGACACCGGTGAGAATAGCGAACAGGATGCCGTTGAAGCCGCCGACGATCAGTTCCTTGCCGATCACGCGCATGGCATTGATCGACGTCAGTTCCTTCATCGCCAGGGCGCGGACGGAAACGGTCAGGGTCTGGGTGCCGGCGTTACCGCCCATGGAGGCGACGATCGGCATCAGAATCGCCAATGCCACCATTTGGTCCAGCGTTGCCTCGAACAAGCCGATCACCAGGGAAGCGAGTACGGCGGTGACAAGATTGAGCAGCAGCCAGGTAAAGCGCGCGCGCGTGGTTTCCAAAGACGCGCTATAGAGGTCGTCTTCGGTGACGCCGCCCATACGCATGATGTCTTCTTCGTGTTCTTCATCGATGACGTCGACCACGTCATCGATGGTGATGGTACCGACGAGACGACCGCTATCGTCCACCACCGGTGCCGAGACCAGATCGCGCTGGCGGAACAGGAAGGCGAGATCTTCCTGGTCCATGGCGACCGGGATCAGGTTCATCTCCGGGTTCATGATGTCGGTGGCGGAAACCCCGCGCTTGGTGCGCAGAAGACGGCTCAGGGGAATTTCACCCAGCGGCTTGTGCGTGGGATCGACCACGTAGATCTCATAAAAATCCTTGGGCAGCGTATCATCGCCGGCTTCGGCGCTGTCGCGCAGGTAGTCGATGGTCTGACCCACGGTCCAAAACTCGGGCACGCTGACCAGTTCGCGCTGCATCATTCGTCCGGCGCTGTCTTCCGGATAGGCGAGGCCGGCTTCAATCAGGGTACGGTCATCGGCGGGGATGGCATCCAGAATCTGCTGCTGGTCCGCTTCGTCCATCTCTCCCATGACGTGGACGGCATCGTCGGTATCCAGCTCCGCCACCGCTGCGGCGGCATCGGCGACGCCAAGTTGCAAGATGATCCCGTCGCGGACGGTTTCGTCCAGTTCCGTGAGAATTTCCGGATTGAAACCTTCTCGCAGGATTTCGACCAGTTGCTGGCGGGCTTCGGAATGGAGGTGTTCGAGCAGATCGGCAACGTCGGAAACGTGCAGCGGACGGATCAGATCCCGCACCAGATCCGCGTCGCCCGCGGCAATCGCCTCGATCGCCGCCTGTTCGAGCGCGGCGTCAAGGACAGGCGTTGCCCCTTCATCCGGGCCAAGGGCGCCCGTCTGAATTGGCTGATCTGGTTGATCCGCCGGATTGCTCACGACCTATTCTCCCATAATCTAGCTGGCTGGCGGCTCTCTGGGCCCGATACGGTGAACCCCGGGAATTTAAAAATTCCGATCCGCCCCCCCTGAATACCACGCGGATGCAACACCATCGAGTCATACCTTAAAAAAACACGCAATCTTCAGGCCTAATCTTTGTTCAAGTCTGATATTAACCCGGAGGAATTACTGAAATACTTATCCTGTCGGGAGTCCTTGCCGGGCAAAGGCCGTTTCAATCCGGTTGTCTTGAGA
>JAOUPW010000291.1 GCA_029879665.1 Rhodospirillales bacterium
AGCGATATGACAATTTTCTCACTGCATCCGGCCAAGATCATCGCCATGGGCGAAGGCGGCATGGTCACTACCCAGGACCGGGAGGTCTATACAAAACTGTCGAGGTTAAGGAACCATGGCATGGTCCGCGATGCAGACTCGTTTGCCCACGCCGATGACGCCTTTGATACCACCGGCAATGCCAACCCCTGGTATTATGAAATGCCGGAGATCGGATACAATTACCGGGCCAGCGATATCAACTGCGCCTTGGGTTTGAGCCAGCTTGAAAAACTGGAGCGTTTCAGAAAGGCGCGCCTTGCCCTGGCCGATGACTACGACCGGCTGCTTGCCCCCCTGGCGCCGCGGATCCTCCCCCTGCCCCGGGTCGAAGGATGCCGGCCGGCGTGGCATATTTACGTGGTTCATATTGATTTCGCCGCCGCCGGCATCAGCCGTGCCGCCCTCATGAACCGCCTGCACGATGCCGGAATCGGCAGTCAGGTTCTTTACCTGCCGGTAAACCGCCAGCCTTATTACAAGTCCCTGTACGGGGATACCCGCCTTCCCGGTGCGGATACCTATTACGAATCCACCCTCGCCCTTCCCTTTTCCGTGGCCATGAGCCGAAGCGACGTGGAACGGGTGGTGGAGACGTTGGACAGCATTCTGAAAGAAAGCTGAACATGAGCATTGCACCTCCCACGCCCCGAACCTTTTTCATTGCCGAGGTGTCCAGCAATCACCACCGCGATCTGGACCGCTGCCGGGCCTTTATCGAGGCCGCGCACAAATCCGGCTGCGCCGCCGTGAAGTTCCAGCTTTTTAAGGTCGACGAACTTTTTGCCCCCGAAGCCCTGGCCGCCCATGCCCATCTGCGCAACCGGACGGAGTGGGAACTTCCCGTTGTCTTTCTTCCCGATCTTGCGGAAACGGCGCATAGTCTCGGACTTCAGTTTTCCTGTACGCCCTTTTATCTGGATGCGGTGAAGGAGTTGGAACCCTATGTCGATTTTTACAAAATCGCTTCCTATGAACTGATGTGGGATGACCTTCTTCACGCCTGCGCCAAAACCGAAAAACCGGTCTTCCTTTCCACCGGCATGGCGGACATGGCGGAAATCACTCATGCCGTCGAGGTGCTTCGGGATGCCGGCTGTGAGGCCCTGACCCTGCTGCATTGTATTTCGGGATACCCGACCCCGCCCAGGGAGGCCAATCTGGCAGCCATTGAAACCCTGCGCCAGGCGTTCAAATGCCCCGTCGGGTTGTCAGACCATACCGTAAGCCCGGGCGTTATTGGGCGTGCCGTTCATCGCTGGGGGGCGGAAACGGTTGAATTCCATCTTGATCTGGAAGGCAAGGGCGCGGAATACGAAACCGGACACTGCTGGCTGCCCGATCAGATCGCCGCCGTGATCGAATCCGTAAATGCGGGCCTTTCCGCCGATGGCAGCGGGGAGAAGACCGTTTCGCCCGTTGAAGCGGCGGACCGGGACTGGCGGGCCGATCCGTCCGATGGGTTGAGACCCCTGAAGCATATTCGAAAGTCACTCGATGGCTAAGGCGTTGGCGACGGCGGTTATACAGGCCCGGATGGGATCGACGCGGTTTCCGGGAAAAGTCCTGCGTCCCCTGGCCGGCAAATCGATACTATGGCACATCGTTCACCGCTTGCGGCGCGCCCGGCATGTCGGGAAGATTGTGCTGGCGACCACATCGCTTGATGAAGATGACTCTTTGCAAAAATTTGCGGAAGAGGAAGCGATCGGATGCATTCGCGGATCGTCAGAGAACGTTCTCGAACGCTTTTTGGCCGCGGCCATGGCGTTCCCGGCGCGCTATATCATCCGGGTCACGGGAGACGCGCCACTAGTCGACCCGGAACTTCTGGATGATCTGATCGACGCCATGGAAAAAAGCGGCGCAGATTATGCCGGAGTGGAGCCTCCGGAAGCGTGCATCCACGAAGGCGCGGACCCCGTACGCCGGTCTCTGCTGGAAAAAATCGGCAAGGAAGCCGGTGCCGATCCGGTGGCCCGGGAACATGTGACGGGATACCTCAACGGCCATCCGGAATTCGGACGCAAGGTCACCATTCCGCTCAATGACAAGTATAAATTCGAAGGGGCCCGCCTGTCGGTGGATTCTCCCGATGACTTGAAATTCCTCGAAGAACTCTATCGCCGGACCGCCGCCGCCCCCGGCGACATGGAACTGGCGGACGTTGTCGGTATTTTGAAATCCAACCCCGAACTCATTCACATCAACGCCCATGTGCGGCAAAAAAACGCCCAGGAAGTCACCCACAGCGTGCTGATCCGTTGTGACGCCGGAAAGAACCTGGGCTATGGGCATCTGATGCGCTGCCTGACCCTGGCGCGGACCTTCCGGGACAAGCTGTCTTGGGGGGTCTGTTTCGCCGTCACCACGGATGACGCCGCGCGAAAGATTGCGGAAGCCGACTTTGCGGTAGAATTAAAGCCCACCGGGATTCAGCAAACTCCGTGGATGGTACGTCTGTGCGCGGACAGGGCTCCGGATGCCCTGATCGTGGATTTGAAGGACGACTCCTCACAAGCGGACCTGAAGGCATGGCGGAACGGCATACCGGTTCTGGCCGTGATCGATGATGGGTCGGACCGGCGCCTGGCCGCCGATATCGCCTTCTACCCTCCGGTACCGCAGGTCGCCGCCCTGTCCTGGGTAAAATCCGGGGCCAAATCCGGGGCTAATTCTAGGGATGACCACGGCACGGATGTCAGGAGCGGATGGGAATGGTGTGTGCTCGACGCAATGCCCCTGTCGGGTCCAATTGCTGAAAAGAAAAATGAGACGGGCGTTGCCAAGGTGCTGGTCACCATGGGCGGCAGCGATCCCAACGGTCTTGTTTTCATGGCCCTGGATGTTCTCCAACGGATTGACGCGGATTACTCATTGGAGGTGGTTGCCGGACCGGCCTTTACCGAAATCAAAAAGCTTCGCCGGAACCTGGAAGATACCTTCCCCGATGCAGTGCAGAGCATTTCCGTCAATGATTTACGCGACCGGATGGCCGCCGCCGACGTGGTTTTCTGCGCCTACGGCATGACGTCGTTCGAAGCCGCCATGAGCGGAACCTGTTGCATCGCCTGGGCCCAAAGCGAAGATGATGAGCCCTCGGCTGACGCGCTATCCAATTCAGGTGCGATAATCTCTCTGGGATGGTGGAAACGTTCTTCCCTTGATGACGCCGCCCGGATTTTGCAGAACCTACTTGCCGATTCCCACGCCCGCAGGAAAATGGCCGAAGCCGGCCCCGCGATATTCGACGGCGGCGGCGCCTTCAGGATAGCCAAGGCCATCCATGAAGCCGTGGACTTCAAAATTTCAAAAAAGATGATGATGACTTCCGGGGATGGCCAATGAGCAAACGGCCTTACGTCGTCGGTTCCGTTATTGCCCGGCTTGGCAGCAAGCGGCTTCCTTACAAGAATCTGTTGCCTTTTTTTGGTATTCCCCTTGTGGTCCATGGGGTCAACATACTGAAACAGGCGAAAACAATTGATAAAATCATCCTTTCCACGGAAAGCGACCTGATTGCCTGTCAGGTTTCAGATATGGCGGAAGTAATGGTTATCAAACGTCCGGCAGCCCTTGCCGACGATCATGTGCCTTCGGTTGACGTATTCCGGCATATCATGGATACGATCCCTTGCGACGTTCACGTCAATTACAACATGAATTATCCCCTTTGCCATCCCGGAGTCATTGACCGAGCGGTGGAAGAAGCGCTCAGCGCCGGCAATGGCGAAAGCCTATCCGTCCCCTCCGCCGTCTGGGCGCAGACTGCGAAAGCCTTGGCGGAATACAAAGACCCTTACACCATATCTGCGACCCTATTCGACGATGACCGGGTGGAGGATATCGATATTCATACGTTCGAG
>JAOUPW010000290.1 GCA_029879665.1 Rhodospirillales bacterium
TTTCGATGCGCTTCCATGGCATCGTCCAGTTTCCCCTGATCGCTGTAAATATTTCCCAGATTTGAATATGCCATTGCGTTGTTTGGATTAACGACGATCGCTTGTTTAAATGCATTGATCGCTTCACTCAACGCCCCGCTCTTGAATAGCGCATTGCCAAGGTTAATCAACGCTTTTTCATCTTTGGAATTGAACTCTAGTAACTTTGAGTAGGCACCGATGGCCGCCTCAAATTCTCCCAGCTTGTCAAACGCCAACCCTAAATTGCCGTAGGCTTCGGCGTAATCCGGTTTGAGCTCAATCGCTTTGCCGTATACGACAGCGGCATCCTCTATACGGCCAAGACCGGCCAATGCCGCGCCAAGGGTGTTGTAGGCTTCAGGAAAATCCGGCTTGGCGGCAAGCGCCCGGCCAAGCAATTCAATCGCTTGTTCGTACATTTTCTTGTCGATGCCGATGGCAGCGAGCAGATGCAGCGCGTCTGCATTGTCCGGTTGAAAGGAGAGGATTTGCGAATAAAGCTGCTCGGCTTCATCCAGGTTCCCCGCCTGATGGCAAGACAGGGCCATGGCTAGCGCCTTATCAATAGTCATTTCCTTTTGGGAGGTATCCTGGCCTGACAGGTTCTTTTTATTTTTTCCTTCAGCCCGGCGCTGCTTGCGATTCAATGTCACGTCCTTCCAGGGGGTGAAATTCCAATAAGCATCAGTTGACTAAACGGAAACATGGCAAGCAGACAAATACGAAAGGATAAAACATCAAACTCTGGAAACCGGAAAAAATTAGACAGAACCGGGCTGAATCAGCCCCGTTCCATCGAAGCAGATGCTTTTTCAAGCGCCGCTTTGGATTGAGTGTTCATTCTGGTCCGCCAGAATCTGAGTGCACGCTGCGCGGATTCGACAGAAATGTGATCGTACATTTCAATAACTTCCGCAACCTCCTCCGGCTTTCGCACTTTTCCGGAATCGGTCAACAGCATCAGATTGGAAAATGTCGACCGGTCGAATTTAATTGCCTTACATCCAACCGCCAAAGCTTCACATCCGGAATCGAAGATAATCCGTTGCGCGGTACGAATATCGATATCCGCAAGCCTCGCAAACCCGACCACAAATTCCGGCATTTGCCCCTGACGCAGCAATTGCACCAACAGCGATTGATTAAGTTCGTTGAAACGCTGCTTCCTGCGGATGAAACGCTCGGGCTGGCTCCAGTCGCCGGAAAGTCCCTTGGTTTCTTCTTCAAGGGTCAGCTTGGTATCCTTTATAACTTCATCAAGAAGATTCTCGTCAATTCCTTCGTTCGCTTTCATAATTTGTTCGCGAAGGGTATTGGAAACGAAAAAGAACATTTCGTTCATCAGATCCGGTGGAATATCCTTGCGAGTAACCAAAGGAGCATGAAGTTTCTCGTTATCTTCCGCGCGGATAACAACGGTTTCCATGGATTGGCGCGAAATTTTTGCCCCTTCGTTTTTTACGAGAGATTCGAGAACCTGATCATCCCCGTGTTCAACCAGATGGTCGGAAACTTCTTCATCGATAACATCTCGGCCCGTCACCGCAAGTAGGTGATCCTGGCCTTGACTGCGGACAATATCGATCAGATCCGAATTTTTCAGGACATTACTTTTCATCAGAACCGGGCGGGCGACTTCGATCTCGTCATTGGCGAGCTTGGTGATAAGCTCATGCGGGGCGGCATCCGTCTCCGAAAGCCGCTCGGCAAGCTCCTTCCGAACTTTCATCTCCAGCTCGAAAGCGACCTTGCCCATGATGTCGTTGAAATGCTCGGTTTCGCTCGGATTCAGATGTTCGGAATGAACCATAAACAGGTCCGTGACTTCCCGCAGAAGCTCCCGGCGCCGCTCCCCTGACGGTTCCTTAGCAAGTTCGATCAAATTCTGTAGTTGCTGTGTACCCATGACCCCTGGATCAATTTACTAAAGATACTGCTGATTGTTATTGCCCCTCAGGGCCAAATGTCTGACTTGGAGAGATAACACCCTAGTAGTAAACAAATAGTCTCCGGATGGAATAAAGGAAGCAAGCCCCGGCATTCACCGTGAAATAACCTGAAATCTCATCGCCTATTCAGGAACCTATTCATTTATCACAGTTTTTAAGCCTTTGGCAGCTATTTTACACGCTCCCCCGGCCCCTTCCCGCTCCCGATTTCCGAGACGGCACATAATGCCGGGTCTCCCATGCAGGATTTGCCGGGTAGGAAAGGCTCCCAGCCCGGGGAATCCGCCCGCCTCTTCCATTTTATTATTATTTTTCAACACACTAAATCACTCCATCGGTTTGGCCCGCCTTTTGCTGGTAATAGCGGGTCATTGTCATTTTTTAGATGGGATCTGCAATGGATATCAACCCTGTCATCGTCGGCGGAAACAAAGACGCAGCAAGTACGGAAAAATCCAAGGGAGCCGGCGTAGTCTCCCAGGAAGGATTTTCCATCTCATTTTTAAACCTTCTTGAAACGAAGGGCCTGAAATTCGAGAGCGGTCTTGATGAGTTGATGGATCATACGGGAACCGCCGATGGTCCCGACCCGGCCGAAGCCGCCGAATCGGCGAACGAACATGCCTATAGCGCACGCAACACGGATGATAATCAATACGAACCCTCTGATTCTCACGACGATATTGGGCGGGACCGAGTGGAAAACCCGCCTGAGGAGTCTCAAGCCGACAGCCACGATGATGACGGTCGCTCCAGAGCCATGGAAAGGGGGGACGACCATTCCCAATCCGATGACCCTCCGCCTGCCGAAAACGGGCCGGATCATCAGACGGAAACCGCGAACAGCGGAACGGATCAGGAAGGGGGCGGCACGGAACAGAACGCAACCGATGCCAACCATAATGAAACCCCCGGCGAAACAGCGGACGACGGAACGGACGGCGAAACCACGAAGGCTGACGGAAACAATCCCGAGGGCGAGGGCGAAGCGGCAACAACGGCCGCGGATACCGAAACCCCGGCGCCTACCGTCTCCGGCAAGAATAATGCTTCGGAAATTCTGTCCGGCCTGATCGAAGCGGCTGCAACTGCGGCTCTTCCCGCCAATGCCGCCGACCCGGCCCAGGCCAATGCTCAGGCGGGCTCCGGGAAAGAGAACGCCACAAACGGTTTGATCCGAGCCCAGGAAGCCGTCGGCAAGCAGGCTCCGACGACGGAAGGGCTCGCCCAACAGGCGGCCGCCGGTACGCCCGAACTTCAGGCAAAAAGCTCCGGCAGCACGGCCGGAAATGCAGCCGCCGCAGCCGGACCAAGTGGTGCCCCCAGCGCCCACGGCGGAACTCAATCGGGCAATTCGCTTCAGGCTCAGCAGACTCAAACCGCCGCCGCAGACGCTCAGGCCAACAGCGCACCCAAGACCAACGCCGCGACCGCCGCGCAAGCCGCTGAATTATCCCGGCTGGTTGGAGAAGGGGAGCGGGTTTCGGTCAAGGTCAAGGTCGCTTCCGAAGGTGCCTCTTTGACCTCGCGTCCGGGCGCAACTCTCGCCTCGGCGTCCGCGACGGCTGGCGAAAGCCAGAATCCGGGCAACGCCGGGCAAGCCTCCAATCATGGAAATGGCCCACAGAACGCAACCGCCCAACAGGCCATGAACCTCGCCGGTCAGAATCAAAACCAGTCTCAGCAAAATGGTCAATCCGGGGGCCAGGCTCAGAACACGGCAAATTTCGGGGCCGCCGTCGGCAAGGCCGCTTCCCAGGGCGCGCAGAGCGCCAATCCGTCGTTCCAATCATTACAGTCCGGCGGCAGCGAAACTTCCGCCACAACCCAGATCAGCTCGCAGGATACCCAGAACTTGCAGAAAAAACCGGTTGTCCAAACCAGCAATCCCAGCCGCCCCAATGTTCCCAATGGCGGCGCGGCGGATCAGGTCTC
>JAOUPW010000292.1 GCA_029879665.1 Rhodospirillales bacterium
GATCATCTTCGGCGGCAATTTCTTAGGAATCCTCCGCGACGCCAAAGCCGCGAAAGCCGGGTAATGGGTTCCGAGGGCAGGGCAATATGATCATTCGCGAAGAAACGCCTGAAGATGCATCCGCCGTCCGGAAAGTGGTCGAAGCCGCCTTCGCGCGGACGGCGGAAGCCGATCTGGTAGAGGCGTTAAGGGATGCCGGCGACGGGGTGATGTCCCTGGTGGCCGAAGTGGGCGGCGAACTTGCCGGGCACATTCTGTTTTCCAAACTTCAGGCGCCAGATCGGTGTATCGCGCTGGCACCGGTCTCGGTAACGCCTAGCCGGCAAAACCAGGGTATCGGTTCGATGCTCATCCGCGAAGGCTTGGCGCGGGCGAAACGGGACGGCTGGCAGGCGGTGTTTCTATTGGGCGAGCCGGAATATTACCGGCGCTTCGGGTTCAGCGTTGAAGCGGCGGCGAAGTTCGAAACGGAATATCCCAAAGCCTACTTCATGGCGCGGGCACTGGTGGGCCGCGCGCTCGAGGAACGCGCCGGCGCCGTCGTCTACGCGCCGCCCTTTCAGGCCCTGGGTTGAGTGCTGTTGGGGGTCCGGGTCAAAAAAATATCCCCCGCTATACCCCTGCAGGAAAAGCGCGGCGCTGGGTTTCGCGCTTGGGCGGCCCGATGGGCCGGATTTTTTTTGCGTGGGCGGGAATATTTCCGCCGCCCGATTGTTTGTGGAGATGAACGCCGGCTAAATCCGGCCCCACAGCATCGGAGAGAAACCATGAAAAAGTTGTTTGCCGCCGCCTTTGCCGCCGCCCTTATCGCCGGTATGGGTACGTCCGCCTTTGCCGCCTCCTGCCCCAAGGACATGAAGGCCATTGACGCCGCCCTGGCCGGCAATCCGGCGTTAAGCGCCACGCAGATGTCCCAGGTGAAGGAACTTCGGGCCAAGGGTGAAGCCGAACACCAGGCGAAAAACCACAAGGCTTCCGTGGAGGCCCTCCACAAGGCCATGGAAATGCTGGGAATTTCCAAGTAATGTTCCGCCGTCCCGGCGCCGGCGGGATATTCCCGCCGGGCCGGAAAGGTTGCCAGCCGGGCACCGGTTTCGGAGAAAGTCCGCGTGGATGACATTCACCGCCTGATTGTCGATCAGATCCCCCATCTGCGCCGCTATGCCCGGGCCTTGTTGCGCAATCCGGACGCGGCGGACGACCTGGTCCAGGAGTGCCTGACGCGGGCCATGGACCGCCTTCATTTATGGAAGCCGGGATCGAACATGCGCGCGTGGCTGTTTTCCATACTCCATAACCAGCACGTCAACGCGGCCCGCCGTCTTAACCGCCGGCCGGACAAGGCCGATCCGGAACGGGATCACGACGCGCTACGCCCGGCGCCGCCCGAACAGGGAAGCCGCCATGAAGTCCGCGACCTTGGCCGGGCGCTCGAACAACTGCCCGAAGAACAGCGCCAGGTGGTCCTGCTGGTCGGGCTTGAGGGTCTTTCCTATCAGGAAACCGCCGAGGTCCTGGATGTCCCATCCGGTACCGTCATGTCCCGCCTCAACCGGGGCCGCCAACTTCTAAGGGAGATCATGGAGCAGAATGGAACGCCGAACCTAAGGAGGGTGAAATGACCGCCCCTGATCCCGTCACCCAGGAAGACCTACATGCCTATGTGGATGGGCGGCTCGAGCCTGCGGATGAACTGCGCATCGAGGCCTGGCTGGCGGAACATCCCGAAGACGCCGCCGCCGTGCACGCCTACCGGCTGCAGAACTCGCGTCTGCACGATGAATTCGATTCTATCCTCGATCAAGCCATCCCGCCGGAAATGGAAGCCATCGTCACCGGCCGGCCCCGCGGTGCCGCCCGCTTGCCCCGGCCCTGGATGAACATGGCGGCCTCGATTCTGTTGCTGCTGGCCGGTGGCATGGGCGGCTGGCTGCTGCACGGCACGCAGGGGCCACCGCCGCAAGGTCCGGCGGGCACCTTCGCCGATGTGGCCATGGGCGCCCACCGGGTATTCGTGGCCGAGGTGCGCCACCCGGTTGAAGTGCCCGCCACTCAGGAAGCCCATCTGGTCGCATGGCTATCGAAACGCCTGGGTACGAAACTACGGGCCCCGGATCTGACCGACGCGGGATTCAGTCTGGTGGGTGGACGCCTTCTGGCGGAAGGCGACCTGCCGGCCGCCCAGTTCATGTATGAAGACTCCGGCGGGCAACGGCTCACCGTCTACGTCCGGGCCGCCGATGAAACCGGCGACACCGCTTTCCGGTTCGTCGCCAAGGATAACGTTTCTGCCTTTTACTGGATGGAACGCGCCTTCGCTTACGCCCTGGTCGCGCCCATGGAGAGAACCCGGCTCATGGCCATCGCCCACAAGGTCTACGGCGACCTCTCCCCGCGTTGACGCCAGGGATCACTGATGGCGTTCTGCACGGGAAGATCCAACCGGCAGGTCTCGGCTCAGTAGAATGCTATTTTTTCGCGATGATCGCCAGCGCCGCCCAGGGCACCACGTTGAAAATCAGCCAGAGAAGCTTGTAGGCGGCGAGGAAGGCGTAAAAGATCACGTCGAAGGCTTCCCGGGAGACGTGAAAGAATTTGCTTTGCGCGTTGAAGGCGAACTCCGGCATCAGCATCAGGATCGCGGCGGAAAAAAACAACAGCACCGCGTTGAGGATGGTGCACCACTTGAAAAATGCCGTGATTTTTTGAAGTTCCATGAAGTTCCTCGCATTTAAATGACCGGGAATCGTTCTGGATCAATCAAAAACGATAGCACATTTCTATGGATAGGTCACCGTCACAGGGCGGCGATGGGTCATGCGCCAGCCAACAAAAAAACCCCGCCGGATGGGCGGGGCTTTTCGTAACTGAAAAAAGAACAGCGCTTACAGCACCGACTCCACCCATTCGAACAGCTTGCCCTTGGGCAGGGCGCCGATCTTGGTCGCCGCGACCTCGCCGTTCTTGAACAGCATCAGGGTCGGGATTCCACGCACGCCGTATTTCGACGGCACCGTCGGGTTTTCGTCAATGTTGATCTTGGCCACGGTGACCTTGTCGCCCATTTCCTTGGACAGTTCCTCCAGCGCCGGCGCGATCTGTTTGCACGGTCCGCACCATTCCGCCCAGAAATCAACAAGCACGGGAGTGTCGGATTTGAGGACGTCGGCGTCAAAGGAATCATCGCTGACGTGTTTGGGCATGTTTTTGGTTCCTTTTAGTGTTATCGCGCAGTTTGCGCCGGTCAGGTTGAAAGTGGTTGTCTAGAATCTAGGGAGCGTACCCCGCCCCGTCAAGCCGTGTTGCCGGGGGCATGTGCGTCCAACAGGGCATCCGATAGTATCATGATATCAGGCCCGTCGGTCCACAACAGCAGGCAGATGATCGATTTGTCCGGGTAAATGGCGGAAAGCGCGGCACGGTAGGCGGCCATCTGGCGCAGATAGGTTTCGGGAACATGGGCGGCGTCGCCCGGCGGCGGCCGGTTGGTTTTGAAATCGACGATGGTGACGGCGGAGTCGGTCACCAGCAGGCGATCTATTCGCGCCGACAGGACAGTGCCGCCGACCTCACCGATCAGCGGCGCCTCGGCGCGGCTGCCCGGTCCGAACAACGGCGCGAAGGCCGCATCTTCAAGCACGCGGAACGTTTCCTCAGCCATGGCTTTTTGTTCTTCGGAGGTAAGTCCGTGGCCGGGACGGGCCAGCCAGGCAACCGCCGCCGCGCGCCGCGCATCGGTGTCCAGTGCGGGCAGGGTTTCCAGCAGGCGATGGATGATCCGTCCGCGTTTGAACCGTGCGCCGTCGTCATCGGACAGGGGCGACTGTACGGCAGGCTCCTCGTCGGCGGGCCGGCTCGGCGCCAGGGGCCGGGACGGTTCCGGCTCACTCGGCGCCGG
>JAOUPW010000293.1 GCA_029879665.1 Rhodospirillales bacterium
CGCGGCGATCGAAAAGGTGCTGAAGGAACGCACCGCCATGACCCCGGACATGGGCGGCAAGGCGAACACGGAAGCCCTGGGCAAGGCGATCGAAGCGGCGCTCTAAGCCCTCCCGAATAAACGGCCTCGCGGGCGCGCGGTCACTGCCGCGGTTTCGTCATCCGACGGCCGTTTGGTTGAGGTGTTTTTAAAAACGATAGGCTCGGATTCGAATTGAATTCTCTAGGTCCCGGCACAATATATCTATATTGGCTATCAAGAGGTGTTGAGTTGACGTCTTTGATTGATCCTGCGGAAAATGACGAGATTAATTTTCGTTTCATTATTGAAGCCTCGCCCGTTCCTTTAATTATTACCCGGCTCGGCGACGGGATGGTTCTTTATGCCAATCCGGCGGTTGAATTCATGTTCGGATATTCCGCCGATAACCTGATCGGCAAACAATCCCCTGACTTTTACGTCAATCCCGAGGACAGGGAGAAAGTCAAAAAGAATATACGGCGAAATGGATTTTTGCGGAATTATGAAATCTACATGAAGGGGAAGGACGGAGTGCCTTTTTGGGCGTCCGTGGATTCAAAGCCCCTTTCATTTAATAACCAAGACGCCCTGATTTCCGGTTTTGTAAATATTTTGGATCGAAAAAAAGCCGAGCAAGCCCTCAAGGCCTCTCAAGAGGAACTTGAGGGGCGGGTCAATGAGAGAACGGAAGAACTATCCAGGAAAACTTCGGTTCTTCAGTTGCTGTTTGATATTACGTCGGCGGGCATGGAAGCTTCCGGCCTTGAATCCCTCTATCAAATCTATCTCGACACGATCTGCGCCTTCATGAACTGGCCGGTGGGCCATGTCTATATCCCGTCGGAATCCGAAGAAAAAATATTAAAGCCATCGGGAATTTGGCATCTGGACGATCTGGAAAAATTCAGAAATTTTCGAGAGGTGACCGAAGCGACCCGTTTCGAGACCGGCGTAGGATTGCCGGGCCGGGTCGCGGAATCCGGTGAAATGGTGTGGATCGGAGATATCCACCGGGACAGGAATTTTCCCCGCGCCGAAGCGGCCAAAGATCTCGGTGTGAAAGCCGGCTTCGCCATTCCTGTTTTCGTAAACGGAAAGATTGAGGCGGTGCTGGAGTTCTTTTCACCCGTCAGCACCGAACCCGACGAAACCACCACCAAGGCCCTGTTGCAGATCATGCAGCAGATGAGTCAAATCGCCAAACGCATGAAAGCGGAGGAAGAAACAAGAAGCCGTGAGCATCATTTGCAAAGCGTTTTGGATACGGTTACTGACGGAATAATTCTCATAGATGAAAGAGGAGTTATCGAATCCTTCAATCCCGCCGCCGAATTCATTTTTGATATCTCCAAGGAAGACGTAATCGGGAAAAACGTCAGTATTCTTATGCCCGAACCGGATCGAAGCCAGCATGATGAATATCTTCGCCGATATCAGGAAACCGGCAAACCCAAGGTTATCGGCCTGGGCCGGGAAGTCGAAGGACTCAGGAAGGGGGGGCAAAGTTTCCCTCTTGATCTTGAAGTTTCCGAAATGAATATCGAGGGCAAACGAAAGTATGTCGGCGTGTTAAGGGATATTACGGAACGTAAGGAAGCGGAGTACGAACTCCTTCGCTCCAAGGAAATCGCGGAAAACGCAAACCGGGCGAAAAGCGATTTCCTTGCCAACATGAGCCACGAACTAAGGACGCCGCTTAATGCGGTTATCGGCTTTTCACAGATCATGCACGCGGAATCGTACGGCCCGCTCGGCAATGCCAAATATTCGGATTACCTGGAACATATCAGGGAATCGGGGGAGCACCTGCTTGAGCTGATCAATGACATTCTCGATGTATCCGCCATTGAATCCGAAAATCTTGAAATTTTTGATGAAGAACTGGAATTGGCCGCCCTGATTGAAAAGTCCCTGGTTCTTGTTAAGGCCCGCGCCGCGGAAAATAAACTGGAACTCGTCAATCGGCTTCAAAGTGACTTGCCCGCACTGAAGGCCGATAAGCGCAGGGTGAAACAGATGGTTATCAATCTGCTCTCCAATGCCGTGAAATTTACCGAGAAATACGGAAAAGTCGAAATTTCCGCAGCCGTCAGGCCGGACGGGGGTTTGGCGATTTCCGTTTCGGATACTGGAATTGGCATGGATGACGAAGGCATCCGGAAGGCCCTGGTTACGTTCGGCCAGGTGGACAGTTCTCTGGCTCGCAAATATGAAGGATCGGGAATCGGGATGCCGCTTGTTAAAGGTTTGATTGAAGCCCACGGCGGAACATTGACGCTGGAAAGCACCCTGGGCGTAGGAACCGTGGCAACCCTTAATTTTCCGCCGGAGCGTGTCCTTAACCGAAGGACATAGATCTTCTTACGTGGCGCGTTCTACGTTTGCGGAACAACCGCCGTGATTTCGACTTCCAGCTTGGCTCCCGGTTCGAACAGACCGGCGATTTCAATCACCGACATGACCGGATAATGGTCGCCGATGACCTCACGATAGGCGGTGCCCAGGGCCTTGCGCGAGGCGGTGTAGTCGTCCTTGTCGATAACGAACCAGGTCATGCGGACGATGTGTTCCGGTTTGGCGCCGCCTTCGGCCAGCAGGGCGGTGGCGTTCTTGAAGATCTGGCGGGCCTGGCCGGCGAAATCGTCGGCGACGATCTCCTCGTTTTCGTCCCAGCCGACCAGGCCGGCAAGGAAGATCATCTCGCCGGCAACCTTGATGGCGTTGCTGTATCCCTTGGGCCGGGGCCATCCGGGTGGGTTGAGTATTTGCATGGTTGTTATCCTCGGAAATCAGGCAAGTGAAGAAAATAATGATACGCCTTGTATGTTTTATATAACAGTCATAGTGCGTTGATACGATCTAGGTCCGCGAATCGCCCAGGAATTGGCATCGCGAATCGCCATCGAAACAGTAACGCAAACCGGTTTTTAAATCGGCATTGCGAATCGGTTTTCGATTCCCAGCTCTTTTTTCAGGCATATTTCCCGGCCTTTTCGGGCCTTTATCCACAGCCGGCTTCTCCGCACTCCCTTGGCAAGCTTTCGTCCCCGGTTCCCGCCTTGACTATGGTTAAGGGAATGTTAGCGTTTCTTACGTATTTGAAGTAGCAGACTTAAAGGGTTTCTTCCGGTCGGCGGGAAGGCTGGGCAGCGTTATTCTCACCTGGCTTTTCCATCTGGCCTTTTCATCCGGGACCGCGCGAAGGGGAAGACGTGACGTGAAGGGAACATTGAAACGCCTTGGGGCCATTTTTCTTGCGGCCGCATGGCTCGGTGGCTGCGGCGCCTATCTGGAAGGCTCCATCATTGAACCGAAATTCTGGGAATTCGGCGGCCCGCTTTCGGGCAAGGAAAACGATTTGGCCGAACTTGGCCTGGCGGAAATGGCCAAGGGCAATTACGCCCAGGCTGAATTCAATTTCGACAAGGCGGTCAAGGCGAATCCCAAGGACGTACATGCGCTCCTCGGTCTCGGCGTTTTGTATCAGAACACCGGCCGAACGGTCAGGGCGCGCGAAATGTATCAAGCGGTCCTCGCGCTTCGGCCGGCAAATACCGAACAGTCCGTCGTCTGGTCCAGCCTGACACCGTTGCCCGTTTCCAAGATCGCCAGCGTTAACCTGGGGCTTCTGGATTCCGGAACTCCGGCGCCGGCGATCGTATTCACCCGCTCCGCCCCCGCCTTTGCCGGGCGCCAGAGCGATCAGGCGGTCGAACACGTGACACAGCCGACCATGGGAAGCCTCCTGGGGCAGCCGCAGCAGCAAGGCGGCCAAGGAGGCGGCCAGGGCGACGTCGTCATGTTCACCCAGGCCGACGTCAATATCGCGTCCCGATTCAGGACCCTGATGGCATTGCGCGACCAGGGCCTGATCA
>JAOUPW010000294.1 GCA_029879665.1 Rhodospirillales bacterium
AGATGCGATCCCAGTCGCCCGGGATTTCGAAACAAATGGAAGAGGCTCGCCGGGGGATTATGTCTAATCCGCAACTGACCCCGGAGCAGAAAAAACAAATGCTGGATTCCATGGGACAATCCGAACAGGCTATGAGCCAGATGAAGGCGGCGGAAGGCGTTGCTCCCCAGGAAATGGCGCTGATTGCCGCTAACCGAAATAAACTAAAGCGCGTATTCGAAGCACGCTGAGGTTCGGAATTTTTCCAAAACATAACCCCCGCCGGTTGCCCGGCGGGGGTGTGTTTTGTTCAGTGTCGCAGAACGTTACGACGAGTAATACATCTGGAACTCGACCGGATGGGGGGTGTGTTCGAAGTTGTAGATCTCCTCCCACTTCAGATCCATGTAGCCGTTGATCAGGTCGTCGCTGAAAACATCGCCTTTCTTGAGAAAATCCCGGTCCGCGTCCAGGTTTTCCAGGGCTTCGCGGAGCGACCCGCAGACCGTGGGCACGCCCTGCAGTTCCTCGGGCGGCAGGTCATAGAGGTTCTTGTCCATGGCGTCGCCTGGGTTGATCTTGTTTTGAATGCCGTCAAGCCCGGCCATCATCATGGCGGAGAAGGCCAGATACGGATTGGCCAAGGGATCGGGGAAACGTACCTCGACCCGCTTGCCGGCGGGGCTGGTGGCGAACGGAATGCGGCAGGAGGCTGAGCGGTTGCGCGCCGAATAGGCCAGCAGCACCGGCGCTTCGAAGCCGGGGATCAGACGCTTGTAGCTGTTGGTGGTCGGGTTGGTAAACGCGTTCAACGCCTTGGCGTGCTTGATGATGCCGCCGATGTAGTGCAGCGCCGTATCCGACAGGTCGGCATAGCCGGAACCGGCGAAGGTGGGCTTGCCGTCCTTCCAGATGGACTGGTGGGTGTGCATGCCCGACCCGTTGTCGGCGATCACCGGTTTGGGCATGAAGGTGGCGGTTTTGCCAAAGGTGTGCGCCACCATGTGGGTGCAGTACTTGTAGACCTGTACGTTGTCGGCGCTCCGCACCAGGGTGTCGAAGACCATCCCCAGTTCGTGCTGGCTGGGCGCCACTTCGTGATGGTGCTTGTCCATGTTCAAGCCCATTTCCACCATTACCGACACCATTTCCGCACGCAAATCGTTGGCGGAATCCACCGGCGGTACCGGGAAGTATCCGCCCTTGACCGGCGGCCGGTGGCCGATGTTGCCCTCGGGCATGATTTTTCCGGAAACGTAGGGGCCTTCTTCCGACGTGAATTCATAGAAGACGTTGTTCATGGAAACGTTGAAACGAACGTCGTCAAAGACGAAGAACTCCGCTTCCGAGCCGAAATAGGCGGTGTCGCCGATACCGGTGGAACTCAGATACGCTTCCGCACGTTTTGACAGGGAGCGCGGGTCGCGGAGATAGGGTTGGCCCGTGGTCGGTTCCATGACGTCGCAGAACAGGATCATCTGCGGCTGGGCCGAGAACGGGTCCATCACCGCCGTGGTGGCGTCGGGAACAAGCGCCATGTCGGATTCGTTGATGGCTTTCCATCCGGCGATGGAGGAGCCGTCGAACATGATGCCATCGGCGAACGAGTCTTCGTTAACATGGGCGGAGGTCATGGTCAGATGCTGCCACTTACCCCGGGGATCGGTGAAACGGAGATCGACATAGTCGGTACCGTTTTCCTTCAGAAGCTTGAGAACGTCGGAAGGTGTTTTGCAATTCAAAGACATAGACGTATTTCCTTATTTCGCACTTGAAGATTTGAAATGATAATTAAGGTTAAGGGATTGAACTCAGATGGCGTCGTCACCTTTCTCGCCGGTGCGGACCCGGATGGCCTCTTCCACCGATGTAATGAAGATCTTGCCGTCACCGATGCGTCCGGTGTGCGCGGCCTGCTGAATGGCTTCGACCGCGCGTTCGAGAAGCGAATCCTGAACCACCAGTTCGATTTTCACCTTGGGCAGAAAATCGACCACGTATTCGGCGCCGCGATAGAGTTCCGTATGACCCTTCTGGCGGCCAAATCCCTTGGCTTCGATGACTGTAATTCCCTGGAGGCCGACTTCGTGCAGCGCCTCCTTAACCTCATCGAGCTTGAATGGCTTGATGATGGCTTCGATCTTTTTCATAAATTCCCGCCTTTTCCTGATTTTAAGAGTTGGACGTTCCCGCGTCTGGTCTCGGCTTTAGTTGGTTCCCCGCAGTATTGCAGTCCTCGTGCCAATCCACGTTCCTGGGAAAAACAACTGCATTATCAAAATGTTGCAAGGTATCTTCTTCTTATTAGAAGGAAAAGAGGCCAAAATCTGTGGCTAAAAATTAGGCATTCGCACTATTTTTCGGCAGCGTTTCCTGGCATTACGCCATTGGGAAAGGGGTCGGGACTGTGTTAGAGACTGGTCGAGAGGCTGGAATTCGTCCGGTCTTCCCGCACCGTCCAATGAAGGGACAATACAGAATGAAAGAGGCGAATTCCATCCTTTCGGGCTATGGCACCACTATTTTTACGGTGATGAGCGCGCTGGCCGCGGAACACGGTTCCATCAACCTGGGGCAGGGGTTCCCCGACGTGGACGGCCCGGAAGATATTCGCCGCGCCGCCGCCGATGCCCTGATGGCCGGGCCCAACCAATACCCGCCCATGTTGGGCATTCCCGAGCTTCGCCGGGCGGTGGCTGAGCACGGCAAGCGGTTCTACGGCCTGGAAGTGGACTGGCGGAGCCAGGTTATGGTCACTTCCGGCGCCACGGAGGCGTTGGCCGATTGTCTGCTCGGCCTGATCGAACCCGGGGACGAGGTGGTGCTGATCGAGCCGCTGTATGATTCCTACCTGCCCATGGTGCGCCGCGCCGGCGGGGTGCCGAAAATGGTGCGTATGGAACCGCCGGACTGGGCGCTGCCCCGGGATGCCCTTGCGCGCGCCTTTTCCGACAAGACCAAGCTGATTCTGCTCAACTCCCCTCACAATCCGTCGGGCAAGGTGTTCACGGCGGATGAACTGGCCTTTATCGCCGGTTTGGTGGAGAAGCATGACGCCTATGCCGTCTGCGACGAGGTTTATGAACACCTGGTCTTCGACGGACGGCCCCATGTGCCGCTGATCACGCTGCCCGGCATGGGCGAGCGCTGTCTGAAAATCGGTTCCGCCGGCAAGACCTTTTCCATGACCGGCTGGAAACTGGGCTACGTCACGGCGGCGCCTGAATTGCTGACGGCGGCGGCCAAGGCGCATCAGTTCATCACCTTCACCACGCCGCCCAACCTGCAACAGGGGGGGGCCTATGGGCTGGCCAAGGAAGACGCCTATTTCCACGGCCTCGCCGCCGACATGCAGGCGAAGCGGGATTTGCTGAGCGAGGGGCTGGTACAGGCCGGGTTCAAGGTGCTGCCGAGCGCCGGTACCTATTTCCTCACCGTGGATATTCGCAGTGTCGGGTTCAACGGAACCGACGAGGAGTTTTGCCGCCACATCACCACCGACGCCGGGGTCACGGCGGTGCCCATGAGCGCCTTTTACCAGGGCGGCGAGGTCGACCACTTCGCCCGCTTCTGTGTGTGCAAAAACGATGACCTGCTGCGCGAAGGCGCGGCCCGGTTGCAACGGCATTTCGCCTGATCGGGGAAGGGGCACCCAAGCGGCGAGCCTCATCAACCTCTTCGGAACGCCCTGAGACAATAGGATTTTTGTCACAGAAAATAATAGATCTCACCCCCTCCATTTAACGGACGGAACCGGGTGAACGATGACCTGGATATTGCTTCGAGCCGGGATGAGGGGCCGAGAATGACTCTTATCCTCCTTAGGTTTACACCGCAGCCTTGCGGCTTTGCTTGACGGGTGAAAGGGGGAGGGATACATAAGGCGCCTCTTCTTGTGCGTAACGATCGCGC
>JAOUPW010000010.1 GCA_029879665.1 Rhodospirillales bacterium
GTCCTTCGTCTATCGCGTCGCCTGGGAACACGACCAAGGCGAACGTTCGGCCAGTGGCGTCCTGATGGTCAACTATTCCACGGACGTGATCCTGCGGGTGACGCAACTGAACATGAAAATCCATGGCGCGGAAGGCTGCCGGATAAATCCCCGGGTCAATAAACTGGTGCGCGATTCCATGGTCTGGACCCACCTGGCGGGCGATACGGTTCTGCGGCTGAAAGCCGTCTCAAAACTTCCCCGGCCCCAAAAGGCATAGGTTTCTAAAAGTTTATGTGTCGTCCACGGCGAATTGAAAGGTCATATGAATAATGAAAATCGGCATCCTGATGGGAGACGACATCGGTTACGAGGTTGTTCCGGAATGCGTGAAAGTGATGAAGGCGGCGGCAGCGCGCACCAAGCTTGACATCGAGTGGGTGCCACTCCCCATCGGCAAGGAAGGTCACGAAAAACACGGCAATACCACGCCCGAAGTGACGGTCGAAGGCTTGAAGAAAACCGACGGCTGGATCATGGGGCCGATCGGGCATGCCGCCTATCCGCGCAACGACCCGACCTGGGTCATGCCGCCGATCCGGAAAATCTTTGAGCTTTTCGCCCATGTAAAACCCGTAAAATCCTACGAGAACATTTCTTCCGTTCATAAAAATGTCGACATCGTGTTTTTAAGGGAAGTCACTGAAGGCATGCAGTCGTCGGATATTACCGTGAAAGGAACCGGCGAGTTCCGTCCCAACGATGAAATATCCATCGGATCGCGGATTATTACCCGCAAGGGATCCCGCCGTGTCGCCCTGGAAGCCTTTGAAATCGCCCGCACCCGGGAACGCAAAAGAGTCACGGCTTCCCACAAGGAGCCGGTCTACCGGCTGACCTGCGGCATGTTCGCGGAAGAATGCCGGAAAGTCGCATCGGAGTTCCCCGACGTCGAATACGAAGAACGGCTGATCGACTCGATTTCAGCGGAACTGGTCATGCACCCGCAAAGATTCGATGTCATCGTGACGACCAATCAATTCGGCGACATCCTGACCGATCTCGGCGCCGGCCTGGTCGGCGGACTTGGCCTTGCGCCGGGCCTTTGTGTCGGCGAACGCCAGGCCATGTCCCAGGCGACCCACGGTTCCGCGCCCGACATCGCCGGGCAAGGCATCGCCAATCCCTATGCCATGATTCAATCGGGCAAGATGCTGTTCGAATGGTTGGGCCGCAAGCACGATGAGCCCAAGGCGGCGCAAGCGGCAACGTTTATCGACGCCGCAATCGAAAAGGTTATTTCGGATGCAAAAACCCTGACCCGGGATCTGGGCGGCACCGCCAGCACCGGGCAAATGGGCGACGCCATATCCGAAGCGGTCCTGAAAGCGTAAAAACGAGCGGTTCACGGTGATAAGCTGGGTTCCCACAGGCAATCCCGCGTGATTTCGTCGATGCTATGAAGCCCTAACTGGCCCATGACGCGGTTGATTTCGTCGCCGAAAATTTCGATGGCCCGCGCCGCCCCCGCTTCGCCGGCGACCGCCGTGCCGTAGAGCGTCGGCCGCCCGGTCATGACAAAATCCGCGCCCAGGGCCAGACCCTTGATGACGTCCGTGCCCCGCCGGAAGCCGCTGTCGACGATGACCGTGGTCTTGCCGCCGACGCGGGCGGCGATTTCCGGCAAAATCTGGATCGGCGCGACGGACGCATCCAGATTGCGTCCGCCGTGATTCGATACGATCACCCCGTCGGCGCCGCACGCGGCAGCCAGGGCGGCGTCATCGGGATGCAGGATGCCTTTCACCATCAACGTTCCCGGCCACCGATCGCGCAGCACCTTGAGGTCGTCCCAGTGAAGGGTATCGTTTTTCATTTTCGAGCCATCGAATGTTTTAGCCGTAATTTTGTCCTTCATTTCCGCCGGATAGTTTTCGTATTTCGGAATCCCGCGCCGCAAAAGCTGCGGCAGCAAACACGAAACGAACCAGCCGGGCTTGGCCAGCAATTGGGCCAACATCCGGGGCGTATATTTGAGCGGAACTTCGAAACCGTTTTTATGATTGTATTCGCGATTGTAGCCGACCACGCTGTCCACGGTCACGATCAACGTCTTGTAGCCGACCGATTTCACCCGCTCGACGAATTTGTAGCTCTGCGCCTTGTCCGCCCAGACATAAAGTTGAAACCAAAGCTCGCCGCCCACCTGCTCCGCGATTTCTTCCATCGAAGTCATCGCCGGCGTCGCCACCGTGTACGGAATGTTGGCCTTGGCCGCCGCTTGCGCAATGGCGATTTCACCGCCGTAGGAAAGCAGTCCCGCCGTTCCCGTCGGCGAGATTCCCAACGGCATGGAATAGGTTTTGCCGAAAAGGGTGGTTTCCAGGCTGCGGCTTGAAACATCGGCAAGCACCCGGGATTTCAGCTTGATGCCTTCGAAGGCCTGGCGGTTGTTGCGCAACGCCACCTCGTCTTCGGCGCCACGATCGACGAATTCAAAAATGCCGCGCGGCAGGCGGCGTTTCGCCATTTCGCGCAGATCCGCGATGTTGTACGCGCCAAGCGTCTTGTCGGCCATGGTTCGGCGTCCCCCCGGAATAGCTTTCTCTTTGGCAATGCTATCAGAATTAACCGCCCAGGGAAGCGGGCGATAAATTATTCGGAAAGTCTTTTGGGATTATTTTGTCGGCGACGGGCGCTGTCGTTTTCCGCTAATTCCGCCGCGACAGCAGCCCCTTGGCCACCACCTGGGCCTGGATTTCCGCCGCGCCTTCGAAAATGTTGAGGATGCGCGCGTCCACCAGCACCCGCGAAATGGGGAATTCGACGGCGTAGCCGTTGCCGCCGTGCACCTGCAACGCGTTATCGGCGTTGGACCAGGCGACCCGCGCCGCCAGCAGCTTGGCCATGCCGGCTTCGATGTCGCAGCGGATGTCTTCGTCCTTTTCGCGGGCGGCGAAGTAGGTGAGCTGGCGGGCGATCATGGTTTCCACCGCCATCCATGCCAGTTTGCCGGACACCCGGGGGAAGGCGTAGATGGGCTTGCCGAACTGGATGCGCTCGCGGGCGTAGGCAAGCCCCAGTTCGAGCGCGTTGCGGGCGACGCCGACGGCGCGGGCCGCGGTCTGAATGCGGGCGGCTTCGAAGGTGGCCATCAACTGCTTGAAACCCTGCCCCTCCTCGCCGCCGAGCAAGGCGTCGGACGGCACCTTGAAACCATCGAAGGCAAGTTCGTATTCCTTCATCCCCCGGTAGCCGAGCACCTTGATTTCAGTTCCCGACAGGCCGTCCACCGGAAAGGGGGCTTCCTCGCTGCCCCGGGGCTTGGCCGCCAGAAACATGCTAAGCCCCTTGTAGCCGGGCTCGTCCGGGTCGGTGCGCGCCAGCAACGTCATCAGGTCCGAACGCGCGCCGTGGGTGATCCAGGTCTTGTTGCCGGTCACCTCGTAACCGCCGTCCATCTTCACCGCCCGGGTCTTGAGCGAAGCCAGATCGGAACCGGTATTGGGTTCGGTAAACACGGCGGTGGGCAGGATTTCACCTGAGGCGATTTTCGGCAGCAAGGATTCGCGCTGTTCGTCGGTGCCGCCCAGGCGGATCAGTTCGGCCGCGATCTCAGACCGCGTGCCCAGCGAACCGACGCCGATGTAGCCCCGCGACAGTTCCTCGGTGACCACGCACATGGCCATCTTCCCCATCCCCAGGCCGCCCCACCGTTCGGGGATGGTCAGGCCGAAGACGCCGAGCTCGGCCATTTGTTCGACCACTTCGATGGGAATCAGTTCATCCCGATCGTGCCAATCCTGGGCAAAGGGCGCCACCTTTTCATCGGCGAAGCGGTGGAATTGTTCGGCGACCAGCTCCAGGGTCTCGTCGCCGTAGCCCGGCGCACCGAAATGTCCGTCTTCGATCAACTCGGCGATACGCTGTCGCACCGCCGGGGTGTTGCCGCCGTCGACCAGTTCCTTGACCGCCGGGTTGAAGAAATCATGTACCGCCTTGCTGTCGACACCCAAGTCGCGCGGACGGACGGTTTCCACCTGGCTCAGGGAGATGCCGCTGTAAAGCTGGGTCAGATATTCGCCGAAGGCGGCCTGGAGCATGAGGGATTCCAGT
This sequence comes from Rhodospirillales bacterium, assembly GCA_029879665.1. Taxonomy (GTDB): domain Bacteria; phylum Pseudomonadota; class Alphaproteobacteria; order Rhodospirillales; family JAOUPW01; genus JAOUPW01. Next base: position 4,096 of record JAOUPW010000010.1, read on the forward strand.
TCGCCCAACTGGCCGTCGGCCTGCAGACGCCCGGCCCACGCCAGCATCTGGCGCAGTCCTTCCACATAGGTGGCCATCCAGGCGAAACCGTGCGCGGCGAATTGCTCCTCGCCGTTACCGACGCCGCGCTTGGCGGAGGCAAGCAGGGTCTCGGCGGAAGAGAGGGCGGATTGGTATTTTTCCCTGATGCTTTGATCCATGACGTACCCTGCAGGATTCCCTTTGGTGGCGTCAATCTTCGAGCAGGGCAGAGACCATGTCGGTCATGGAAAGGATGCCGATGGGCACTTCCCGCTCTCCCTGTTTCTGCGTCACCACCAGACGGTGGATGCGGCGTTTCATCATGGTGCTGATGGCCGCCGACAGCAGCGCGTTCTCATCGACGGTGGTGCAGCCGTGGCTCATGACCTCGCCGACCTTGACGCGGCGGGCCTCGGTCTTGGTCCGGCCCTGGCGGGCGATGACAATATCGGTCATGGCGACCACGCCCACCGCCTCGTCGTCCTTGGCCACCACCACCGAGCGGAACTTGTTGTCGATCATCATCCGGGCCGCGAGTTCCAAATCCGTTTCCGGCGTGCACGTGAAAACGCCGGGGTGCATTTCATCGCGCACGAGGGCGCCCTCTTCAACGAAGCTGAACGCTTCCTCGCCTTCGTCGGGCTGCACGTCCGGCAGCGGAAGCGGCAACGGTAGCGGATGCGGCGCGTCGCGATGGTCGTCGTCGGGCAGGCTGAGGGCGTCGAACGGCTTCGGCGGCGCCGCGCTTACCCCGGTTCCAAATTCGGGCGCACCCACCAGAATCGCCATGTTGCCGTGAGGGTGGCGGTTTTCCATCATGAGCTGATGGGAATCGGGCAACTCGTCGAAGGTAAAAGCCCTCGACATACAGGGATCGAGAGAACCCTGCACCGCCAGTTCGTTCATGGCGTAGGACTGGACGTCATTGGCGAAGTGGGATCCCTGCATGCGTTTCTGGCGCATCCACAGATACCGCAGATCGACGGTGGCATTGTAACCGGTGGTGCCGGCGCAGATCACCACCGAACCGCCGGTCTCGCAGACGAACATGGAGGTGGGCATGGTGTCTTCGCCGGGATGCTCGAAAACGAAACTCGGGTTGCGCTTCTCACCCAGCACTTCCCAGATGGCGGCACCGAAGGAACGTACGCCCCTGAGCCAAATGCTGTAGCCCACATGGTCCTTCCAATGGGGCAGCATGCCCCAGTGTTTAAATTTCCTGCGGTTGATGCAACCGACGGCGCCCAGTTTCTTGCAGAAATCGATCTTGCTGTCGTCGGAAATAACGGCGATCGGCTTGGCACCGGCGGCGCTCGCGATCTGGATGGCCATGGAGCCGAGACCGCCGGCGCCGCCCCAGATCAGAACCACGTCATCCTTTTTGATTTCGTGCTCCGGCCAGCCATGCAGCATCCGGTAGGCGGTGGCGCCGACCAGCGAATAGGCGGCAGCCGCTTCCCAGGTCAGATGCTTGGGCTTGGGCATGCACTGATGGGCCTGCACGCGGGTGAACTGGGCGAAGCTGCCGTAATTGGTTTCGTAGCCCCAGATCCTGAAGGTGGGCGAGTACATGGGATCAATTCCCGCTTGGACCTGGGGACAGGATGAATCCCAGGTGCCGCAGTGTATTACCACTTCGTCACCGACCTTGACGTTGCTGACCTTGGCGCCGATGGCATAGACGATGCCCGACGCATCCGAACCGCCGATGTGAAAATCCTCTGGCTCGCCTTTCTTGTTGCGCGCGGCGATGACGTTGATCGGCGCGCCCATCGCGGCCCAGACATTGTTATAGTTGACACCCGCCGCCATTACGTAAACCAGGACGTCCTCGTCGCCGATGGCGGGAACGTCGATCACCTCGCGCTGGAACGAGTCCTTGGGTTCCCCGAAACGCTCCGCCCGGACGGTCCAGGCATGCATGGTCTTCGGCACGTCGCCCAAGGGCGGCGCTTCTCCGACGGCGTAGAGTTCTTTACTCACTTGAGACCCTCCATGGCTTCCTCCTAGCGCACCTTCAGATAGGCGATATAATAGGGTATTGTTATTTTATATTGCAGCGCACAATTCAAAAGAGGAAGTAATTTTTCACAAATATATTATGGTTTTTAGAACTTATTGAAATTTATGATTAAATTATGATACTTTCTTCGCTTCATTCAGATGGGACACTCGCACATGCGAAAGGATGCCCTTAAAAAAGACTCGAATGCTGCGCCGCAACCTGATCGGCCCTGGCTGTTCCGGACCTACGCCGGTCACACCTCAGCCGGAGCCTCCAACGCGCTCTACCGGGCCAACCTGAAAAAAGGTCAGACCGGCCTTTCCGTGGCTTTCGATCTGCCGACACAAACCGGCCTTGATTCCGATCATCCGCTGGCCACGGGCGAAGTCGGCAAGGTGGGGGTGCCAGTCTGCCATATTGGCGATATGGAAACCCTGTTCGAGGGCATCCCGCTTGAACGGATGAACACCTCCATGACCATCAATGCGCCCGCACCGTGGCTGCTCGCCTTATACGTGGCGGCCGCCGAGCGGCGCGGCGTCCCGCATTCAGCCCTGTCCGGCACCGTGCAGAACGACGTCCTCAAGGAATACCTGTCCAGGGGAACATATATCTTCCCGCCCGAGGCGAGCCTGAAGCTGACCGCCGATGTCATCGCCTTCACCACCCGCGAAATTCCCAAATGGAACCCGGTCAACGTCTGTTCCTACCATCTGCAGGAAGCCGGCGCGACGCCGGTCGAGGAACTGGCCTTCGCGCTTGCCAACGCCATCGCCATCCTGGACGCGGTCAAGGCCGGCGGCCAGGTCGCGGACGACGAGCTTCCCAATCTGGTGGGACGGATCAGCTTCTTCCTTAACGCCGGCATTCGCTTCGTCACCGAAATCTGCAAAATGCGCGCCTTCACCGAACTGTGGGACGAAATTACCGCCGACCGCTACGGCGTCACGGATCCCAAATTGCGGCGGTTCCGCTACGGGGTTCAGGTGAATTCCCTGGGTCTGACCGAACAACAGCCGGAAAACAACGTCTACCGCATCGCCCTTGAGATGCTGTCGGTGGTGCTGTCCCGGAAAGGCCGCGCCCGCGCGGTTCAGCTGCCCGCCTGGAACGAAGCGCTGGGACTGCCCCGGCCCTGGGATCAGCAATGGTCGTTGCGCCTTCAGCAGATCGTCGCCCATGAAAGCGACCTTCTGGAATACGGCGACATCTTCGATGGCGCCCATGAGATCGAAGCCAAGGTCGAAGACCTGAAGACCCAGGCCCGGGAAGAAATGGCTCGGATTCAGTCCATGGGCGGCAGCGTCGCCGCGATACCTTATATGAAGAGCCGGCTGGTGGAGTCCAACGCCCGCCGCTTGGCCGCCATCGAGACCGGAGAACAGGTGGTGGTCGGCGTTAACCAGTTCACCGAGTCCGAACCTTCACCGCTCACTCAAGGCCACGACAATTTTCTTTCCGTCGATGCGGCGGCCGAAGCACGCCAGATCGAGGCGCTGATGGCTTGGCGCAAAACGAGGAACGGCGACGAGGTGCAGCGGTCGCTGGCAAAGCTGGAGACGGCAGCGCGGACCGGTCAAAACATCATGGAACCTTCCATCGCCTGCGCCCACGCCGGCGTCACCACCGGCGAATGGGGAAAAGTATTACGGGACGTCTACGGCGAATACCGGGCGCCCACCGGCGTCGGCGGCGCCCGGCGGGCTTCTCCGTCGGCCGGGGGCGCCGCAGATACCGGACGGCGGATCGACGCCCTGATCGCCGCCCACGGCATGCGGCCGCGCATCCTGATCGGCAAACCCGGTCTCGACGGCCATTCCAACGGCGCCGAGCAAATCGCCGTCCGCGCCTGCGACTCCGGTTTCGATGTCATTTACGAGGGCATTCGACTCACGCCCGCGCAAATCGTTACCTCCGCCCTTGAGGAAGACGTTCACGTGGTCGGCCTCTCGGTGCTGTCCGGCTCGCACCTGCCGCTGGTCAAGGCGGTCCGCGATGGCATGGTGTCGGCCGGAATCGGTCACGTTCCGCTGGTGGTCGGCGGCATCATTCCGGAAGCGGACGCGGGCGAACTGGGCGCCGCCGGGGTGGCGCGCATCTTCACGCCCAAGGATTTTGACCTCAATGCGGTTATCGGAGAGATTCTCGACCTGATTGAAGAGTCCTTCTCGCGGGAACAGGCGGGGCATACTTAATGGCGGCGGACCATCGCCCCAGAGGAGAAAGCGACAGCGCCATGACCAGCAAGACCAACCCGGGAAATTTTTTCGAGGATTTCACCCTCGGCCGAAAAATCAAACATGCAACGCCCAGGACGTTAAGCCGGGGCGACGCCTCGCTCTATACCGCTCTTTACGGCATGCGCTTCGCCTTGCCTTCGTCCGACGCCTTCGCCCAGGCGATGGGATTTTCCCAATCCCCCCTGGACGACCTTCTGGTGTTTCATACGGTCTTCGGCAAAAGCGTGCCCGATATCTCGCTCAACGCCGTGGCCAACCTTGGCTATGCCGCCGGGCGTTTCGGCGTTCCCGTTTTTCCCGGCGACACCCTCAGCACGGTGTCGGAAGTCATCGGCCTCAAGGAGAATTCCAACCGCAAGACCGGCAACGTCTACGTGCGATCCGTCGGCGCCAACCAACGGGGCGAAACGGTGCTGGATTATGTCCGCTGGGTGATGGTGCGCAAGCGCGACCCGGAAGCCGCCGTCGGCGCGCCTGTGATTCCCGATCTTCCCCAGGCCGTCGCCGTGGCGGACCTGAGCGTGCCGGAAGGCCTGACCCTGTCCCGCTACGACCCCGGACTCGCCGGCGGCCCGCACCTGTGGGACGATTACGCGGTGGGAGAGCGGATCGACCATGTGGACGCCATGACCCTCGAGGAAAGCGATCACATGACGGCGGCACGGCTTTATCAGAACACGGCCAAGGTCCATTTTAACCAGCACACGCAAAAAGAAGAACCGCTGGGACGGCGCATCGTTTACGGCGGCCACATCATCAGCCTGGCGCGCGCCCTTTCCTTCAACGGCCTCGCCAACGCCTTCAAGATCGCGGCCATCAACGGCGGCCGGCACGTGGCGCCGGCGGTGGCCGGCGACACTGTTTACGCCTGGTCCGAAGTGCTGGAAAAATCGGCGCTGCCGGGCCGGAATGACATCGGCGCCCTGCGTCTGCGCACCCTCGCCGCCAAGGACCGGGCCTGCCGGGATTTCCCCGACAAGGACGGCGACGGCAAGTACGATCCCGCCGTGCTGCTGGATTTCGATTACACCGTGCTCATGCCCCGGCGAAAGGAGACGCCATGAAACCCCCCGCCTCGTTCTACCGGCCCCTGGCCATCGGCGCCCCCGAACCCTTGCGCGAGTTGCCGCCGGCATTGGAGCGCATGATTCATTTCTTCCCGCCGCACATCGAAAAACTTCGGGCCAAGGTGCCGGACATGATCCAACAAGTCGACGTGCTGCTGGGCAACCTGGAAGACGCCATTCCAATTGAGGCCAAGGAAGCCGCCCGCGCCGGGTTCATCGAAACCGCCCAAGCCAACGATTTCGGCGACACCGGCCTCTGGACCCGGATCAACGCGCTCAACAGCCCGTGGATGCTGGACGATCTGACCGAAATCGTCGCCGCCGTCGGCGACAAACTGGACGTGGTGATGGTGCCCAAGGTGGAAGGCCCCTGGGACATCCATTATGTCGATCAACTTCTCGCCCAACTGGAAGCCCGGCACGGCGTCAAGTCACCCATCTTGATTCACGCCCTGCTGGAAACGGCGGAAGGGGTCAACAACGTGATCGCCATCGCCCAGGCGAGTCCGCGCATGCACGGCATGAGCCTAGGGCCCGCCGATCTGGCGGCCAGCCGCGGCATGAAGACCACCCGGGTCGGCGGCGGCCATCCTTCTTATGGCGTGCTCGGCGATGCCGCCAGGGAAGGTGACGGCGGCGGCGAACGCAGCTTCCATCAACAGGACCTCTGGCATTACACGGTGGCGCGCATGGTCGACGCCTGCATGGCCAACGGCATCCGGCCGTTCTACGGCCCGTTCGGGGATTTTTCCGACGCCGCCGGTTGCGAGGCGCAGTTCCGCAACGCCTTTTTGCAGGGCTGCGTCGGCGCCTGGACCCTGCACCCCAGCCAGGTGGACATCGCCAAGCGGGTGTTCAGCCCCGAGCCGGACGAAGTGGCCTTCGCCAAGAAGATCCTGGAAGCCATGCCCGACGGTTCCGGCGCGGTGATGATCGACGGCAAGATGCAGGACGACGCCACCTGGAAACAGGCCAAGGTGATGGTCGAGCTGGCGAAACGCGTGGCGGCGAAGGACCCGGATCTGGCCGAGGCCTACGGTCTTTAGCGCCTTTCAAGATTGGTAGAGACCACCCCAATCACCGTCATTGCCGGGCTTGACCCGGCAATCCACGTCTTTTCTCCAGATTATTTTGGACCCCCGGGTCAAGCCCGGGGGTGACGATAGAGTATGGTGATTCCAATTAACCCGGAACTGCTCTATTCCTACATGTCGAGCGGAACCAACAATTTCCATTCGGAGTGCCTATGCCCAAAAACGTGAAAGATATCGAAACCCTGGGGGAAATTGTCCGGCTGGCGCACGATGCCCTCGATCAAAACGCCTGGGATTACCTGATCGGCGGCTCGGAAACGGAAACCTCGGTGCTGAGGAACCGCCTCGCCCTCGATGAACTGGCCTTCCGGCCCCGCGTGCTGGTCGATGTCCGGAACATCGACATCACGAAACGGTTTCTCGATTTTTCCCTGCGCATGCCCGTGATCCTCGGTCCCATCGGCGGACTTGAGATGTTCGATCCCGGTGGCGCCGCGACGGTGGCCAAAGCGGCGCGGGCCTTCGGCGTCACCTCCATGGTCAGTTCAGTGGGACAGCCGGGAATGGAGGAAACCGTGCGGCAAAGCGAAGCCGACCTCATCTTTCAGCTTTACGTGCGCGGCGACGAGGACTGGGTCAAAGACCATATCCGCCGCGCCGAGGACATCGGCTACAAAGCCTTTTGCCTGACCGTCGACACCGCCGTCTACAGCCGCCGCGAGCGGGACAAGATCAAGGATTTCAACCCGCGCGCCGGACGCAAACAGTTACGCCCGGAATTCCAGGCGGCGTTCGATTGGGCCCACGTCGCCAAAATCCGCGAACGCTGCACCATGCCGCTGATCCTGAAAGGCATCGCCACCCACGAAGACGCGCGGCTGGCGATCGAACACGGCATCGATGCCGTCCATGTTTCCAACCACGGCGGCCGGCAACTGGATCACGGCCGCGGCATGATGGAAGCTCTGCCGGAAATCGCCGACGCGGTCGGGGGTAAGGCGGCGATCATCATCGACGGATCGTTCTGCCGGGGCAGCGACGTCCTCAAGGCGCTGGCCCTGGGCGCCGATGTGGTGGCGCTCGCGCGTCTATACGGCTGGGGTCTGGCGGCGGGCGGCCAGGCGGGGGTCGAGCGCGTGCTCGAGCTTCTGGAAATCGAGCTGCAAACGGACATGGCCCTGCTCGGCGTCACCGGGCTCGATCAACTGGGGCCCGAATTCATCGCCAAGTCCCGCGCCGTCCGGCGGCCGGGCCTGTTCAGCGCCTTTCCCCATCTCCACATTCCCGAATACGATTACAGCCGCCATGTGCTGGAATGAGCTCCTCGTCGGACCAATGAAAGCTCTTCTAAAAGGGCACCTACGACCTTGAGTTCATTGATCTTGGGTGATATGCCCTAGGGCAAGCGCAACGGAGGAAAGGCTTGTCATGAGCGAACTGGGTACCATCGAGGAACTGCCGAAAGACTATGTCACGGCATTGACGGATTTGAACGTCGGCCCCCTGTGGCCAAGCCTGCGGGCCTTCCTGCCCTTTGGTCAACCGGACCGGGAAACGGTGCCGACTTTCTGGCGTTATCAGGACATCCGTCCGCTGCTGTTGCAGGCGGGCGAATTGACGCCCATCGAAAAGGCCGAACGCCGGGTGCTGATGCTGTGCAATCCGGGGCTTGGCCTGGAAAACGCCCAGGCGACGCCGTCTATCTATCTTGGTTATCAATTGATCCTGCCCGGCGAAGTCGCCCCCAACCACCGCCACACGCCCAGCGCCATCCGCTTCGTGGTCGAGGGCGAAGGCGGCTACACCACGGTCGAGGGCGAAAAGCTGCCCATGGAGCGGGGCGATCTGATCCTGACTCCTTCCGGACTGTGGCACGAACACGGCCACACCGGCAGCGGCCCGGTGATCTGGCTGGACGCCCTGGATCTGCCGCTGGTCTACCGCATGGAAGCATCCTACGCCGTAGAAGGCCCGCCGCAATCGCCGAAGAACATTCCCGATTCATCGCAACGGCTGTACCGGCGCGCCGGCCTGACGCCCTACAAGGCCCTCGACCGGAACCGCAGCAAATATCCGCTGCTGCGCTATCCCTGGAAAGAAGTTCGGCAGAATCTGCTCGACCTGGCCTCGGGCAGCGGCCCGGGGGAAGCCGTGCATCTGGCCTATATCAATCCCGAAACCGGCGACGAATGCCTGCCGATCCTGGGCTTTTCCGCGCTGATGTTGCGCCCCGGCGAAGAAGTGGCGCCGGCCCGGCGCTCCTGTTCGGCGGTTCTGCATGCCATTGAAGGTCGCGGCCAGACGGAAGTGGACGGCGCGACCTTCGACTGGGCCGAACACGATACCGTCGCCGTACCGACCTACGCCAATTTCAAGATCCGCAACGGCTCATCGAAAGAACCGGCGTTCCTGTTCATGGTCGACGACGCGCCGATGCAGCGCAAGCTGGGCTTTTACGAAGAATTTTCCTAAACCAGGACCGGGGGCAGTTCCATGTACATCCTGCATGATTTTTTCCGCAGTTCGGCTTCCTTCCGGACCCGTATCGCGCTCAACCTGAAAGGCGTCGAATACACGCAAAAATCCTACAAGCTGCGCGAAGGCGAACAGCGCTCGGAAGAATACCTTGCCCTCAACAACCAGGGACTGGTGCCGGCGCTGCAACTGGAAGACGGCACCACGATTCCCCAGTCGCTTGCAATCATCGAATACCTCGACCGCAAGCATCCCCA
>JAOUPW010000295.1 GCA_029879665.1 Rhodospirillales bacterium
GCGGCGGAGAAAGCCGGATTGTACGACTGAGTTTCCTATCGTCCGCCGCCGGCATCCTGTTTTCGTTTTTGGTTTTGGCGACGGCGTTGATTGTTCTGAAGCTGTCAGGGGCCGTGATCGGATGGGGCATCCAATTCCAACAACCCATGTTTTTAGTCGCCATGACTCTGGTGGTTTCCTTGTTTGCGTACAACCTGTGGGGATTTTTTGAAATCCGCCTTCCGCAAAGGGTCGGCGATCTCGGCGAAAGGACCAGCCACGTCCACGGACTGGGTGGGCATTTCCTTTCTGGCGCCTTTGCCACGCTGCTGGCGACGCCGTGCTCAGCACCGTTTCTCGGCACCGCCGTCGGCTTTGCCCTGGCCCGGGGCGTCGGTGAAATTTATGCGGTGTTCGCGGCTTTGGGGCTTGGACTGGCTATTCCCTATCTGCTGGTGGCGTTTCGTCCGAATTTGGCGACGCGGTTGCCCAAACCCGGCTCCTGGATGATCGTCCTCCGTCGTATCCTCGGCTTTGCCCTAGCGGCGACCGGGGTGTGGCTGCTCTCCGTGCTTGAGGTTCAAGCGGGCAGACCGGCGACGGTCCTGGTGGGCCTGCTGATACTGGGCGTCGGCCTTATCCTCTATCTGCATCATCGGCGTTGGTATCCTTTGGGCCGGTCCGCGGGATGGACGGCGGCGGCGGTTGCGCTTGCCGCCTTCGCGGTTCCCGGCGGCTTGGTCCCACTTCCTCCGCCGCCGGTGACGGTCAAGGGCGACCCGATCAAAGGATTGTGGGTTCCCTTTGACCAAACGGCAATTTCTGGCCTGGTGGCACAGGGAAAAACCGTGTTTGTGGATGTGACTGCGGATTGGTGCATCACGTGCCAAGTCAACAAGGCCATCGCCTTTTCCGAAGATAAGGTGCTCTCACGCTTCAAAAGCGGCGAAGTAATCACCATGCAGGCGGACTGGACCCGGCCCAGTGATGAAATCGCACGCTATCTGGCCGGCTTCGGGCGTTATGGAATCCCCTTCAACGTGGTTTACGGGCCGGGCGCGCCTGAGGGCTTGGTGCTGCCCGAATTGCTGAGCCCGGGGGCGGTTCTGGCGGGGATTAAAAAGGCTCAGGGGGACGGGAAAGCCGTTTCCAAAAGATAATTTAACTTATTATAATTACCCCCTTGGAATCACCGGAAGACTCCATATGTTTCTGGCGCCGGCCCTGCCGGTCCCAGGCGCTTTTTGTGGGGGATTCCTTTTATTTTATGAATTGAGGAGAAATCATGACCATTAGCATTGGCGACAAAGTTCCATCGGCAACCCTTTACCGCATGGGTGACGGCGGTCCGGAAGCCATTACCACCGATGAGATTTTCAAAGGTAAAAAAGTGGCTATTTTTGGCGTTCCCGGTGCCTTTACTCCCACCTGTTCGGCCCAACATCTGCCCGGGTTCGTCAGCAACGCGGACGCCCTGAAGGCCAAGGGCATCGATTCCATCGTCTGCCTTGCCGTCAACGACGCCTTCGTCATGGGTGCCTGGGGCAAGGATCAGAATGTCGGTGACAAGGTGATGCTGGTTGCCGACGGCAGCGCCGATTTCACCAAGGCTGCCGGCCTTGAGCTTGATTTGGTGAGCCGCGGGCTCGGCCTCCGCTGCCAGCGGTTTTCCATGGTGGTCAATGACGGCAAGGTCGAGTCCATCAACATTGATGGAGCCGGCACCTTTGAGGAAACCAGCGCCGAATCCATGTTGGGATCGCTCTAGTTTTTCTCGAAAGTATACGGATTTGAAGTGCGGGGCCGGGAGAGGATATCTCCGGCCCCGTTTTCATATGGTGATTTTACGGGGCGATTTGCCCATGATCATGTTGAGCAAGTTATCTGCGCTGACCGGTTTGCTGTAAAGATAGCCCTGGATTTCGTCACATCCGGTGGTGGAAAGGTAGTCCGCCTGTTCCTTGGTTTCGACTCCTTCCGCCGTCACTTTCATGTTCATGCTTTGGCCCAGATGAACGACCGCGTTGACGATGGCGGCGCTTTCCGGATCGTCCTGGATGTCCTGCACGAAGGAACGGTCGATCTTGATCCGGCTCAACGGAAAACGTTTGAGATAGGCCAACGATGAATAGCCGGTGCCGAAATCGTCAAGAGACAGGATCACGCCCAACTCGCTCAGGCGGTCAAGAATAACCGCGGTTTCGCTGGCGTCCTGCATGGCCGCGCTTTCGGTGATTTCCAATTCAAGGTATTGGGGAGCAAGGCCCGTTTCCTTCAGGGCCTGAGCAACGGTGGTGACGATGTCGCCTTGCCGGAATTGGACCGCGGACAGGTTGACGGCGACGGAAATGGGCGAAGCGCCTGCGTCCTGCCATGACTTGTTTTCGGCGCAGGCGGTTTTTAGAATCCATTCGCCTAGGGGAACGATCAGTCCGCTTTTTTCGGCGATCGGAATAAAATCGGTGGGGGAGATCATGCCGTGCTTGGGATGTTTCCAGCGCAGCAAGGCTTCGACGCCGATGATCTCGCCGCTTCCGGTCAGTACCTTGGGCTGGTAATGCAGGAATAATTCTCTTTTTTCCATGGCTTGATGGAGATCCTGCACCATCATGTTGCGCTCTTGGATCGCTTTGACCATTTCCGCGGCGTAATACTCGTACGTATTCCGGCCCTTGTCCTTGGCTGCGTACATGGCAATATCGGCGTTGCGGAGAAGTTCGTTCGGGCTCTGGTCGTCTATGGGAAAGATGGTGATCCCGATGCTGGCGCCGATGAAAATTTTCTTGTTTCCAAGATCAAAGGGTTCTTCCAAGCTGGCGAGAATTTTTTCCGCCAGAACTTTCGTATCGTCCACGTGGCTGATCATGGTCTGGATAATGGCGAATTCATCACCGCCTAGGCGTGCCACCGTATCCATCTTGCGGATCGATTTGCGGAGCCGTTTCGCGACCTCGACCAGCAGCACGTCACCCATGGAATGGCCTTCGGAATCGTTGACGTCCTTAAAATAATCAAGATCAAGGAACAGCAGCCCAACCATCCGTTCATTGCGATCCGCCTGCTTTTGCGCCATTTCCAGGCGGTCAAAGAACACCATGCGGTTGGGAAGGTCGGTCAGGGAATCGAAATTGGCCTGTAGCCAGATGGTTTCTTCCGCTTTCTTGCGTTGGGTAATGTCCTGCACCAGCGAGGCGATACCGATAATCTCGCCGTTGCTGTTTTCCAGAGGAGTGCTGTACCACTCGCAGATAATGGTTTTGCCGTCCTTGGATATATTTTCATGGGTGCCGCGCTTCCCGTGCCTGCTTTTGATCAGGTTTTCCCAGATTTTATCGACTTCCGCGCTTTTGCTTTTGGGTACGATCAATTCGCCGGCGTGACGGCCAAGGGCGTTTTCCTTGGTGTGCCCGAACATATTCTCCGCCGCCGGATTCCATTCGGAAACCCGGTAGTTTAAATCCCATTCAATAACGGCCAGCGGCGTTTGCCTGAAATGAAGCGCTTGGCGCTGTTTTGAAAGGAATTTCGCCGCTTCTTCGTATTTGGTCGAAGTAATATCCGTAAAGGTGATGAAAGAGCAGTTTCCGGGAAGCGGATTCCCTTTAATTTCAATGATGCTGCCGTCGGGGCGAATCCGTTCATGGGTATAGGAAATTGAGCTTCTGAGCTGCCCGAGGCGCATGGCCAAATATTTATCAATCTCATTGACGGGGACTTTATCCTGGTCAAGGGCGAGGCGGATGACGTCCTCGTAATTCGCTCCCGGACGGCACAAGTCGCGGGGAAAGTCGAACATTTCCAAGTATCGATTGTTGCACAACACAATGCGCAGTTGACTGTCCAGAAAACATATGCCCTGGCAGAGGTAATCGAGTCCGTCAAGAAAGGCTTTTTCCTTGAAGATGTC
>JAOUPW010000296.1 GCA_029879665.1 Rhodospirillales bacterium
CGCGGGCACCGGCATTCGGCATTCGGAATACAATCTGGGCGAGGAAGTCACCCAACTGTTTCAGATCTGGGTGCACACCGACCGCGAGGGTCACAAACCCCACTGGGACGCCGCAACGTTTCCTCAGGCCGAACGGGAAGCGCAACTGGTGCCGCTGGCTTCCGGCCGCGCCGGTATGGAAGGCACCCTGATGATCCACCAGGACGCGACCCTGTTCGCCACCACCCTGAGCGCCGGCCAGTCGGTGAAACACATCATCGAGCCCGGCCGCCGGGTCTACCTGGTGCCGCCCCGGGGCCGCATCGACGTCAACGGCCACGAGGTGCCGGAACGGGCCGGCGTCGCCATCGAAGACGAAGCGGAAGTGGCGATTACCGCGCTGGACGACGCCGAAGTGGTGCTGGTGGATTTGCCGTAAACGCAGGCAGTCGTAATCAAATCAGCGACGCGCTGTCGAATTCTTCCGTACCATAGGCGTCAATGCCGCTCTCCGGGTCGAGACCGGGGTTTCCGGTTTCCGGCACCGGCCAGATTAGCCCGAGCAGGGGCGTTTCATCCTGAAAATCGAATTGGCCATCGGGCCCTGTCACCACCTGTGCGGCGGCGGGAACGGGGAGCGGCGCTTCCGCCCCCGGCAGCGATACCCCGATGACGAAACCGACAATTCCGGCGGCCAGCAGCGCCGCAAAGCGCATCTGGGGCCGGATCACCGATTGCGGAAACCAGGAACCCATTCCGCCATCGCCTGGTTTTGGGCTTGCTTCGGCTTTTATTTCCCCGGGCAGATTCAAAGCCCGGTCGGTCAATCCGGCGGACGGCGCGGGCGCTTCCACCTGATCGAGCAGGCGGTCGAATTCCCGCGCCTCGCCGAACAGATCGCGGGCATCTTTGCGTTCGGCCAGCAGGTGCTGCATCGCCCGGCGTTCGGCGACGGGCCAGCGGTCGCGCTCGGCGCCGTAGGCGTCGAGAATGGCGCGCAGGCGGTCCAGGGTCATCACGTGGGCCCCGCCGGTTCCGCTTTCAGGTTTTTCGGTCATCGGTCTTCTCCCAACAGGTCCGGCAGAGCCGGACGAAGATGTTCTTTCAATGCGCGGCGCGCCCGGGACAACAGGGATTCCAGCGCCTCGACGCTGAGTTCCAGAATTTCGGCGGCCTCCGGATTTGAAAACCCCTGGTAATGAACCAGGGTGACCGCCGCCCGTTGCTTGTCGGTCAACTGCCCGAGGGCGTCCCGCACCAGACGGGCCTGATCCAGGGCAATATCCAGAGCAGGGTCAAGCCCGGGCCCGTCGTCAACGGCATCGGCAAACGGCGCCGGCCGGGAAGCGCGGCGGCGGTCCTTACATAAATTGATGGCGACCCGGAACAGCCAGGTTTTCAGCTTCGCCCCCCCGGGCTGCCAGCTTGCCGACTTTTTCATCAACCGCAGCAGAGTTTCCTGGGCCACATCTTCCGCTTCCGCCGCGTCATTCAACAGATACCAGGCATGACCGTACACCGGGCGCAGATGGCGGTGGACCAGCGCCGTCCAGGCGGCATCGTCGCCGCTCCCGGCCCGGACGATCAGCTCGTCGTCGGAGACTTCTTCCTCGCCTGAGTTGGTATCCGGGCCGGTATTTATTGGTATGGGCTGCGATGCTTCGAACACGTCGGGGCGTTTCCTTACCAGATCAATCTACCATCAAATGAAGCCATTTGATGGTAGATAATTTGATCGATAGTCAGTTAGAGCAATCTGTCTGCCCTCACTCAAGGGCAGATTGTTCTAACGGCCGCGCGGACCGCCGTGCCGGGCCCAGGAACGGGACGGAATCTCGTCGGAAGCCAAGGCGCCGTCCTTGTTTTCGTCGTAGCGGTTGAACCAGCGTTGTGACGGCGCCGCGAGTTCTTCAGCGGACAGCTTGCCGTCGCCGTTGGCATCCAGCAGATCGAAGAACGTGGTTGTCCGAAGCGACATGATCAGGCGGCCCCGGCGCTTGAATTCATCCACCGACACCGCGCCGTCGCCGTCCACATCGATGGCGCCCAACATGCGGCCTTGTTCGTCGGTGATTTCCTTGAAACTGACTTTTCCGTCCTTGTTGGTATCCAGGATTTCGATGATCCGGGATGTATGGGGACGTTTCCATCCGGACTTGGCCTTGTCTTTCTCGTCGGCGGTGGCGGCACCGACGGCGATGAAGGAGGTTGCGGCTAACGCCAGCACGGCAAGGGGAAAAACTTTGGACTTCGGCATTTTTGGTTCTCCAAACACTAAGCGTTTCGGGCCTTGATTTGCCCACCTGCCTACTTACACGGGCGAGGGGTCGAAAACCCGTCGTTCGACCCCGAAAATAAATATTAAGGCCTTATTGTGGCTGGATTTTATTTCCGGGCCTGAGAGGAAACCGGCATTTGACCGGCGATCTCGATGATCAGCTTCTTGAGGATCGCGGCGGCGAAGACGCGGCGGTTTTCCGCCTTGATGACGAAGGATCTCGGCCCCCCGGTGACGGCGCTTTTGAAATATTCATCCAGGTCCGGCATGGAGGGGCGCTCGATCACCAGGCCGTTGATGGTAATACCGCTGGCGACGGCCAGATCGCGGGCCAGAGTCACCGGCCGGCCGATGGTATTGGGACCGTCGCCGGAAACATCGATCACGCGGCGGGTTCCTTCGAAGGTGTTGGTCTCGATGGAGCCGTGGGCGAAAGCGATGGCATCGCCGATGGCGTTTCCGCCGGGGCAATATTCCCGGGGCTGGGCCAATACCCGGTCACCGAAGGCCCGGGCCGAGGCGCCGTCATGGATACGGGTCCAGGGTACGCTCAGCCTCTCGCAACCGTCGGCGGCGAATTCGATGTAGGCGACGGCGATGGATTGAAGATAACCGCGCGCAATCGCGTTGAGCACATGGGGGTTAATAAGGGCGTCGGCATAACCTTGTCGTTGCAGGCGGGTTTCTTCTTCATCGATGCTGCCGGACGCGTCGACGACGAAGGCCAGTTCCAGGTCCACAGGCTTCGGATCGGCACGCGCGGCCCCGGTTGCAACCAGCGCCGCGCAAAAAACAAACATCATCAAAAGTGGCGGTTTCGTCATTCCCGGCCCCTTAATCTTTCCCGATGATATTATTCCGGTTTCAGTTTCAGTGAGACCGAATTGATGCAATAACGTAGGCCAGTGGGTTTGGGCCCATCCTCGAACACGTGGCCCAGGTGCGCGTCGCAGCGGCTGCAGGTGACTTCGGTGCGGATCATGCCGTGGGTTATGTCCTGGTGGCATTCTACGTTTTCTTCGGAGGCAGGCTTGAAGAAACTGGGCCAGCCGGTGCCGGAATCGAATTTGGCGCCGGACGTAAACAAGGGCTGGCCGCAACACGCACATTCGTAGGTTCCCGGCGCCTTGGTCTTGTCGTACTTGCCGGAAAAGGGCCGCTCGGTGCCTTTTTCCCGGCAGACGGAATACTGTTCCGGCGTCAGTTCCGCCCTCCATTCGGCGGCGCTTTTGGTTACCTTTTCGCTCATGGCCTATTTTCCCTTTTGGTTTTCTTAACAAAGACGATAATTACTTGCTTTGGCGCCGACAAGGGGGCCTCACGCACATGTGTTGATTTGACATAAGGTCGGAAGAGGCCGATCATTATAGGTAGATATTCTGCCTCCGCCCCATGGCAAAAGGAGCGTCAGAATGGAAAAATTCCCGCGCTGGATGCCGTTGCTTTTTATGGCTTTCGTGCTCCTGCTGTTCTTGATGTATGGCGGTGCTGGCGGGCCGGGGGGGCACCCCGCCCCTGTGGCCTACACCCAATTCAAGGCCCTGATCGAACAAAACGAAGTCGCCGCCGTGTCCCTTTCCGGCAACGACGTCGACGGCATCCTGAAACGCGCCCAGCCTCTGGGCCCC